>JAFSVH010000079.1 GCA_017450215.1 Bacilli bacterium
GAAAAACTATACCTACTCTCCGTAAATCCAAAATAGATTGGAATAGAGTGAGAATATCTTTTGTTATAAATTGCTCATAGGTTGTATTTGCTGTTATATTAATTGTAATTTGTTCAGGTTGATGTTTATTTTGTATAGCTGGAATAATATTAGGAGTTATAATACCATCATGTTGTAAATAGTAGTAAGCTCCCATAGCTGGAATTGAATACCATTTGATGAAGTCTTCTTCGGTGGTTGTTACGATTGGGAATTTCGAACCTATTCTGCGGCCGCCTGCGTGCGCGATGAGAAAGTTGAGGTTATCTTGTATAAGTTCAAATGCCCCATCAATTTCGGCTAAATTATAATCATGGAAAATTACTCCAAAACAATTAGAGTCTCGACGAAGCTGTTTTTCCCAATCAGGCCAAATAGTTTTTTCATCAAGAGACAAACGTATATGTTCTGCACGCCGCATTGTGTTTACAGCATTTTTAACTATTTGTTTATCTAATTGCGGTACTTTTACTTTATTATATAGTGATATGTCTGGCCGCATCACTTCAACTTCTAATGGTAATGGCTTGTACTTTGCACTTGAAAAGGCTCGGCCGCCATACTCGACATTCGGGTATGCTGGATAAGTACAATTAAACGGATAATCTTGGCGTATAATAAAATGAGAATACATATTTGGTTTGAAATCTAAAGAAAAGCTTACAATTTCGCGCCGGCGCTTATAGTACGTAGATAACTTCATTAATTCTAGATTGAAGAAGGGAACCTGCGGATAAAACTGCAGGTCCCCATCATATAAACCATAACTCATGCTTCTATACGTTCCTTTTGAGTTTCAATATATCCATTATCATCTATTGAAGTTATTAGCTCAACTAAATGATGAGGAGTATTCTTATATTTTTTTGCAATGAAGTTATCTTCTCTTCTAATACCAGTAACTATTATTTTATTACCACGACTTAGCCAAGATTTCTCAATTACTTTCTTTGTTCCATCTGGACGCTTTTCAGATATTTGTTTATCATAATGCGTAAATGCATCACCAAATATTTTTACTGTTACAACGCTATCATTTGTTAACAATGTAACTGTCTTTTTATTTTTATCTTTATCTAATACTGTTCCTGCTATACGAACTATTTTAAATAATGGAATCTTTTGTCCTGTTTCTTTTGACCTAAATTCATAATTTACTATTGGGTTTTCTGGTAGGTCAGTATAGTCAACTAATCCATAAAAACCATTTTTAATATTTTTAAGTTCATGATTATGAATATAACAAGAAATTGAATCCATTTCCCATTTACTAATATTTCCAAGACAATATTTATCCCATAAATCTTGTCTTAATTTATTATTTACTTTATCTAATAATTCTTGGTTGTTTTTTTGAATAAATGGACGAATAATATCCATTTGTTTCTTATATATTTTATCCCAATCGGTTTGTTTAATTGTAAAAATATATTCATCAGAAGCTGGAGTTAACAAATCCATATCAAAATTATTAGAAAAGAAATTTAATGCAATATTATCTAAACCATATGATGTTCCAATTTTAAATTTCTTTAAATATTTATTAAAATTATAAACTCTACATTGAAAATCATAATCTTCAGGTATTAATCCAAAAGTAATTAACATTTGCATATTCTGCAGTGTCATTCTTTTCTTTTTATCTGTAATTAAGTCAATATATGTGTTCATTGCGCGAACTCTATCGCCGCCATATAAACTATCAAAAGCACCAGATTTTATCAAATTAATCATTTGAGGTTTATTTATTTTAATTTTACTTATAAAATCCTCAATTGATTCATAAGGTCTATTCTCCATTATTTGACGAACCAAATCATCGCCAACACGAGTAATACCACTTAATCCATAAATAATTCTTCTATTTTTAATATCGGGTGCAAAAGTATATTCTGACTTATTTATATCTGTTGCAATTATATCTACGCCTTCATGCTTTATTTTACCAATCGCTGTTGCAATCTTACCATAATTTGCACTTTTAGCTACTTTCTTTTTCTTAGCTCCTGACGAAGTGCCTTCTCCGTCTGTTTCATTATCGTTTTCACTATCTTCTTCCTCTTCTTCCGCTTCGAATAATTCGAACGAAGTGTCATAAGAATTTTCTTCAGTGTCAATAATAATTTCATCATCTTCATTTTCTTTCTCCGCGCCGCCGCTATCTGAAATAAGACAAGCACAATCCCATAAAATTGTTGGGTATCTATAGGCTAAATTTAATTCTTGTAATCCAATTAATGAATATGCTAATGTGTGAGATAGATTAAATCCATATCCTTTACTCATTGCAATAAGAACATTCCATACATATGTACATAGACGCTCATTTAATCCTTTTTCTTTTATAATCTTAAAATATTCTTCAGTTAATTTTTCATATTCTGCTGGATTCTTTTTTGCAATTGACTTTCTTAATTTATCTGCCCAAGTAAGGTCAAATCCACCAAGCTCTGGAAGTTGTACTAACTGCATAAATTGTTCTTGAGCTATACATAATCCATATGATACATTAAGAACTGGTTCAAGTACTTCTTTTGCTTCTGTGCCTAGTCCATATTTCCTGAGTTCGTAATCCCAATCATCAGGGTGTGCCTTGAAGCGCGCGAGCTTGTTAACTGGCATTTCTCCGCCCTTTTCTGTAGCCATAAGACGAATTGCTGAGTTGAGAATTGCTAAGTCGTCTACTGATGTTGGTTTCATTGCTGCAATTCCGCTTATTCCAGACTGTTTTTCCATTTGGAACAAACTCATTACTTTATGCTCCCAACACATCTTCCACATCTCTGGTGCTTCTCGCTCAAGATTGTATATACCTATAATTTTTTCATAAGTCTCTTTTAATGTTGGTTCTGCTTTCTTATAACCATATTTACAAATTAAGTCAATACAGTTATGAATTTTATCTAATGCTTCAATTGAAAGAATATCATATTTGATAAGTCCTGTATCTTCCGCATCATGAAGGTCAAACTGA
>JAFSVH010000080.1 GCA_017450215.1 Bacilli bacterium
AAAGGTTTAAAAGGAATTGATAAATGGAAAATACAAATAATATAGAAAAACAGTTTTTAGCTCGTCAGTTATCACTTTATCATGATTTACAAAATGGTAATGCTACATGGCAAGATATTCTTAATCTTCGTAAGGAATATGGATATCCTGAAATTAGTGTAGATACTTTAAGACGTAGCTTTCAAGGTATTCGTGATTATGATGCTGTTGGTTTTATTAATACAAATCAAAACAATAATGCAGCTATTACTACAAAGGAAAGTGTTTTTACTGATTATTTAAATCGTACAACTACAAGTGAGAAAACAATTAGTGTACTTCCTTCTGAAATTAATAATCCTGATACTTTACTTAATGCACATGGCTTTAATCCTCGTGAATTTGAGCTAGTATCGGCTAAAAACTCTCGTTGGGATAATAATGGAGATGGAGATAGAGTACGTTATTCTAGTAAAATTACTGTTCGCCCTCGTAAAGATGATGGAATTACTTATGAAGATATTGATGATTATTTTTATAAATTAACTCATACTTTGCGTGATTCTATGATTGTTACAGGGACACCAGAACAATATGATAAAGATGGTGAAATTTTAGAAATAGATTTACAAGATTTACATATTGGTTTATTTAGTTATGGTGCGGAAACTGGTGAGGATTATGATATTAAGATTGCTTGTAAACGTGTAAGTGAAGCTCTTAGTGATATTAAAGACCGTACACAAGGGCGTAAATTTAGTAAGATTATATTAGCATTGCTTGGTGATATTTTACATACAGATAATGAACAAGGTACAACTACTAAAGGTACTAGACAAGATGTAGATACTCGTCCAACTAAGATGTTTGATAAAACTTTAGATTTATTAATTGATTTTATATTTGAGCTTGGTCAAATTGCTCCTGTTGATGTGGTTGCTGTAGCTGGTAATCATGATAGCTATATTTCTTATACTTTATATAAAGCATTAGAAATGGCCTATCGTGATGAACCAAATGTTGTATTTTATAATAGTCCAAATCCCCGTAAGGCGTTACGTTATGGTAAATGTTTGATTGGTTTTTGCCATGGCGACCAAAAAAATAATAGCCTTGCAACTTGGTTACAAAATGAATATGCTGAGGATTGGGGAAAAACAAAGTATAGAGAAGTTCATTGTGGTCATTTACATTCTTTACATTCTGATATGCAGAACTTTGAAGAATCTCAAAATGGTTTAATTGTAAGAAGGTTATTTGCTACTACTTCTGCTTCTGCATGGGAACATCGTCAAGGTTATCCAAAGAACCTTAAAACAGTTATGTGTTTTGTTTGGAATCCAAATAAAGGATTAAGAGAAATTTGGTATAATACTGTAGACTAATTAGATATATTGTTCTTACATCGAAAAAAGATGTTTCGAGAACCTATGACCCCTAGAGAGTTATTCTCTCTAGGGGATTTATTTTATATTTATATAAATTATGAAAGGAGTAAGAATTATGGAATGGATTGCTCAAAATTGGAGTTTAATTCTTACAATTCTTGTTTTTATTGCTGGTGGGGTTAAAGCTGTTTTAACATTTAATGCAAAAACAAAAGAACAAAAAATAGAAACATTAAAAGCATTTTTGCTTCAAGCTTGTCTTAAAGCAGAGATAGAATTTGGAAGTAAAACTGGACGAATTAAGTTGAGCCAAGTATATTCGGATGTTTGTTCTAGTTTACCTTGGGTAGCAAAAGCAATTACTTTTGAAGAATTTAGTAATACAGTAGATGAAATTCTTGTTGAGTTAAGAAATATGCTTAGTAGTAACGAGAAAGTTGCTGCTATTATTGATAAAACAGAAAATAAAGCGGAATAATTAATCAAATAAAAGGAGAATGAAGTATAATGGCAAAAATGGTAACAGAAGGTTTTCTTGCTGATACTGTTAATGGGATAAAGATAAATACTTCTATTCCCTGTAATTCAGCAAATTATGAAAAGTATAATAAAAGAGAAGTAAAATATATTGTGATACATTATACTGGCAATGTAAAAGATACTTCTAAAAATAATGCTAAATATTTTAATGAAGCAACAAATGCTAATGCTTCTGCCCATTTATTTGTAGATGATAATGAAATTTATCAAAGTGTTGCTTATCATGATAAAGC
>JAFSVH010000081.1 GCA_017450215.1 Bacilli bacterium
AGATAATCTCCTTTCAGTGTGGTTTGGTTGCTTACATTTTAACACAGATTATCTACTTTTTTAATGCAAATATAAAGTAATTATTAAAATAGATATAAGGTAGTGTATGTGTTAAAATTCTTGATTTTTGACACTACCAATAATGTGGTAGTGTCAAATAAGTTATGAAAAAGATTTTATTTATATTTTTATTATCTTTTTTTACTTTTTTATTTGTTGGATGCCATTCGGAACACAATAGTGGTATAACAAAGAGTTCATTAAGAGGTGGATTTAGTGGAGGTGGAGAGCCTGCTTCACCTATTTGGCTTGGATTTACTTCAGATAAAACAATGATTAGA
The DNA here is from genome assembly GCA_017450215.1 of Bacilli bacterium. GTDB lineage: Bacteria > Bacillota_I > Bacilli_A > ML615J-28 > CAG-698 > RGIG3506. The sequence goes on from JAFSVH010000081.1 coordinate 342, forward strand.
GAGGGAGATGATCTTGCCCTTAAAGTATATTATGGAACGATATTAAGTTATCCTAATGACTTTATTAATCTATTTGAAAAAGATGGTGTATCACCTGATGAAATTCAGGTTGTTTTTTTGATTACATATGGAAGGTGTTCTAAAGATTTGCTTCAAAAAGGAGAAGAAACTTATACAAAACCAGAATATATAATTAACTTGACAAGAATTGGTGAAACTATTTTTAAGACAATTGATGAATTTGGTTCAAATTCATATCCAATGCTAGGAAAGAATTCGCAATATGACGAAATAGTTCTTGTTTCAGATTTATTTAATGAGAAAATGGGCTATATTAGTTTTGTTATAAAAATAAATGGTGTTTTCCAAGGTGTTATAGATGAAAACTCAACCGGTGGAAGTGCTACACTATATTATAAGAATGATAACGGTAATATTATGTTATATGATAGTTATTATAAATATAGTAATAGCATAATTTAAACAAAAGGAGAAAGTATAAATGATTAGAAAATGTTTGATTGTTAGTTTTTAGTAAAAAATAGTATCATAATCAACATATTCTTTGAGAGATACCACTTATCACTAACAATCTTTATTTATCTAAAATTAAAGACTAGCAATAGTTCAAATTAATTGAATTGATGCTAGTCTTTTTAAATAATAATGTTAATTATTATAATGTTAGTTATTTAATAATGAATTTTATTTTAATTCGTTAACTGGTTCATCTTCGTTTTCAGAATTTTTATTAAATCTCTTTTTTATAGATTTATTGATTGTATCAAAGAATCTTTTTCTTGCTTTAATCTTAGTTCGTCTTTTGTTATAAAGGAATAAAAACCATAAGGCAGTTATTACTTCTAGTGGAACACAGATTAAGAAGATTAACCATACTGATGTATCCTCAATATAAGTTATAATAGTTAAGTAAATACTTAGCATTACTGTCCATAAAGTAGTAGAAACTGCAAGGAAATTAAATAATAAATTTTTCCAAATGCTAGAAAAGACAATTAGAATAATTGATGAAACTGGAATAGCATAGATGAATACTAACCAATGCTTAAATGTAGTTTTAGTCATTGTAAGATTTAATATTACGAATGCTAAAGTAGCTACAACCCATACTAGGCCTATAGAAATAAGTGAAATGATGATTTTTGCTTGAATATTTTTTGGATGTTTTACTGTCCTAATTCTTTCACTTATTAAATCATTAGGTGTAACACCAACAACTCGAGCAATCTCAGTTAAAGTATAAACGTCTGGTAAACTTTCTCCCCTTTCCCATTTTGAGACAGCTTTATCTGAATAATTAAGAAGAGTTGCTAATTCAAGCTGAGTCATTCCTGATGCTTTTCTATAATATATTAAATTGTTTGAGAAATTTTTTCTTAATTCTTGTTCTTTCATAATAGAGATTATAATATATTGAGCTTAAAAAATCAATTTAAAACGTTTTGATTATCTAGTTCTTTAAGATTCATTTAGGTATTATTACATAATTATTATTGAATAATTGACATTAAAATGTTATACTTTTACTAGAATAATTTAAAAAACTTTAATTAAATAAATTTAATAAATTAAATTTAATATAGGATAATAATTTTTATTATGGAAGATAAAATCATTGATGATAAAATCATTATTTATGGTGGTGCTTTTAATCCACCAACTATTGGGCATTATAAAATTTGTGAATATTTGCTTAATAAATTTAACAATTATAAATTAATTATTATGCCTGCTTGTAGCGATTATTTAACTGTTAAAAAGAAGAAATATAATAAAGATGTAACTTTAGTCTCTTATGAAGAAAGAAGAGAAATGGTAAGCATTGCTTTTAAGGATCTTTTTAATAAATACAATCGAGATGGTGCTGATAGGATTGCTATTAGTGATTATGAATATGATTTGTTTCATAAAATGAATGACAATAAGTTGAATAATATAAATAATGTAAATAATGTAAATTTATTTAAGGGCACTTATTATACTTTGAAAGAATGGAACCATCCATATTTTGTGATTGGTGCTGATTCCCTAAATTCACTTGAAACTTGGATTAAGGGCGTTGATTTAATTAAGGAAAATAAATTTTTAGTAATTCCAAGATATCCTTATACAATTGATGGTATTAATGAAATATTAGAAAGAGATAATTATAAAGAATATAAAGGTCATTTCATTATTCTTGATGATTTTATTAAGATAGACACATCCTCATCTGATTATAGAAATGGTAATGATGATGTTGTAAGTAATGATGTGAATGAATATATTATAAAGAAAGGATTATATAGGAGGTAATTATGTTTAACAATGGTTTTATTGATATTAAACTTAGTAATATTAATATTCAATTAGGTAATGTGAAACACAATGCAACTGAAGTATTAAAGGTGTTAAACAAGACTAAATTAGAAGAAGCTAGCATAATTTGCTTCCCTGAATTAGTCTTAACTGGTAAATCATTAAATGATTTGCTATATCATGATGAATTATATTTTGATTGCTTAGATGGTCTTAATTATGTTTTAGAGAATAATAATTATGAAGGTATTGCTATCATTGGTGGTATTTTAAAATATGATGAATTTTTATTCAATGTTTCATACGTTGTGAAAAAGGATGAAATATTGGGTGTAGTGCCTAGATTTAATTATTCAATTGATGAGCTTGTTCATTTTGCTTCATTTAATGATTTAAATATTGATGGAGCTATTGAACTTGAAATCTTAGGCTTTGTCGTGCCATTTGGTAAGATGATATTTAGTAATAGTGATGATTTGAAGTTCGCTGTTTGTGTTGGTGAATTAGATGAAGTTAGTGAATATTATATTAATGGTGCTACAGTTGTCTTCAATCCTTGTGCAATTCAAGATTATAAAGATAATGTGAATAAAATATTAGATTATAAAAAAGCATGTAGTGCTAAATATAATGGTGCTTGTTTAATTGCTAGTATTGGTGCTAGTGATTCTTCAAGTGAAGTTATGTATTCTAATTTACTTGCTACCTCAATTGAAGGAAAGATAATTAATAAATTTGATGGTATTTCCTTTGAAGAAAATGAAATTATATCTAGAATTGATTTAGGTAGAATTAATTATTTACAAAACAAAAATAATGATTGTTTATTCAATGTAAGCAATAATGATATTGATTATGTCGATATTGTCTTTGATGAAGTTGATTATGATGGAATCTATAATGTTAATAAATATCCATTCATTTATCATGATGATAAGGAATATCAAAGAATTATTGATTTACAAGCAGCATCAATGTATAAAAGACTTAAATATATTGGTATTCAAAAAGTGATACTTGGTGTTAGTGGTGGTCTTGATTCTACTCTTGTTTTATTATCACTTGCTCATATGTGCGATATGTTTAATTTAAATCGTAAAAACATCATTGGTGTAAGACTTCCAAGTAGTAATAATTCTAGTAAGACATATAATAATTCTAAAAAAATTATGGAATATTTAGGAATTGATGATCGTGAAATTAATATCAGTGAAGGTGTTAAAACTGATTTATTAGCAATTGGACATGACACAATTACTAAAGATGTTACATATGAAAATGCACAAGCTAGATATAGAACTTTAACACTTATGAATCTTGCTAATAAAGAAGGTGGCTTAGTCTGTGGTACGGGAGATATGAGTGAAATTGCACTTGGATGGTGCACCTTCAATGGTGACCATATGGCAATGTACGGACTTAATGCAGGTATTCCTAAGACTTTAGTTAGAGAATTAGTTAAGTATTATAAGACAATTTATCAAGATTTAAGTGAATGTCTAGATGATATTTGTGCTACTCCAATTTCTCCTGAGCTTGCAGGACAGAGTCAAAGAACAGAAGACTTGATTGGCAAATATGAAGTTAATGACTTCATATTATATCGTTTCTTAGGCTGTGGTGATAGTGAAGATAGAATCAAAATCTTCTTGATTAAAGATTTTGGTTTAAGTGTAGAAGAAGCAGATAATTATTTATCTAATTTCTATAAACGTTTCTTCTCACAAGCATATAAACGTATTACAATGCCTGAAGGTGTTAAAGTATTAGATTTATCACTAGATGTAAAAGGTGCTAAATTTAATGGTGATGTATATTATAAAAAGAATAGATAAAAATATTTAAAAAATGCAATGATAAAGAGGAGTAATGATTACCTACTTTTATAGAGAGAGCTTGGCTGGTGAAAAAGCTTAAAGGATAATCATGAAGTAGCTTTGGAGCAGGTTTACCGGGGTAGTTTCACGTTATCGAAATAATGAGATAAGAAAAAGAGTTAAAATATTAATGTTAATATTATTATATTAATGTTAATATTATTATTGTTTTCTTATGAAGATAGGTGGTACCGCGGTTTTTATTCGCCCTATGTTAATAAATAATAATTAAATAATAATTATAATTATAAAAATATAATTAAATGTTAATTATTTATTATATAGGGCTTTTAATATTGAAATAAGAGAGGAAAGAAAAATGGAAAAATTGAAAGATCTTCCAATTAAATATGATTTTAAACAAGTTGAACAAGGTAAATATGATGAATGGGTAAAGAAAGGTTATTTTACTGCTGGAGATATCAATAAAAAACCTTATACAATTGTAATCCCTCCACCAAATATTACTGGTAAGCTTCATATTGGTCATGTACTTGATACAACTTTACAAGATATTATTATTAGACGTAAAAGAATGATGGGTTTTGATACTCTTTATTTACCAGGTATGGACCATGCATCAATTGCTACTCAAGCTAAGGTTGAGCAGAAATTAAGAAGTGAAGGCATTGATAAATATTCTCTTGGTCGTGATAAATTCTTAGAAGAATGTTGGAAGTGGAAAGAAGAACATGCTGATATTATTCATGATCAATGGAAGAAATTAGGCTTATCACTTGATTATACAAGAGAAAGATTCACCTTAGATAAAGGCTGTAATGATGCAATTAATGAAGTATTCGTTAAGATGTATAATGAAGGCTTAATTTATCGTGGTGAAAAGATTATAAATTGGGATATTCAAGCTAAAACTGCTATTTCTAATATTGAAGTAATTTATAAAGATGTTGAAGGGGCATTCTATCACTTCATTTATAAATTTGTAGAAAGAAGAGATGATGATGAAATTGATGGCTTAGAAATTGCAACAACAAGACCAGAAACTATGTTTGGTGATACTGCTATTATGGTTCATCCTGAGGATGAAAGATATAAGAAATATATAGGTAGATATGTATATATACCTAATACTAATATTAAAATTCCAGTTATTAGTGATGAATATGTTGAACGTGAATTTGGAACAGGTGTTGTAAAAGTAACACCAGCTCATGACCCTAATGACTTTGAAGTTGGTTTACGTCATAATCTTGCTCGTCCAGTTTGTATGAACGAAGATGGTACAATGAATGAACTTGCATTCGAATATCAAGGAATGGATAGATTTGAATGTAGGAAAGAACTTGTAAAGAAATTACAAGAATTAGGTTTATGCACTAAAATTGAAAAGATGATTCATTCTGTTGGCCATAGTGAAAGAACAGGAGTTGTAGTTGAGCCTAGACTTTCTTTACAATGGTTTGTAAAGATGGAACCTCTTGCAAATCAAGTTTTAGAGATGCAAAAGGATGAAGCAACTAAAGTAAATTTTGTTCCTAGTAGATTTGAAAATATCTTTAATAATTGGTTGACTGGTATTCAAGATTGGTGTATTTCTCGTCAATTATGGTGGGGTCATAGAATTCCTGCTTGGTATAAAGATAAAGAAGTTGATGGTAAGATAGTTCAAGAAGTTTATGTTAGTAAGAATGCACCAAAAGGCGAGGGCTGGTATCAAGATGAAGATGCTCTTGATACATGGTTCTCAAGTGCTTTATGGCCTTTCTCAACATTAGGTTGGCCTAATAAGACTAGCGATTTAGAAAGATTTTATCCAGGTGATACATTAGTTACTGGTTATGATATTATTTTCTTCTGGGTAGCTAGAATGGTATTTCAATCTAAATACCTAAATGGTGTTAGACCATTTAAGGATGTATTAATTCATGGTATTATTCGTGATGAATTAGGACGTAAGGTTAGTAAGAGTTTAGGTAACGGTGTTGATATTTATGAATGCTTTGATAAATATGGTGTTGATGCTGTTAGATATTTCTTAACTACAACTGGTGCTCCTGGTCAAGACTTAAGATATAGTGATGAAAAACTAGAAAGTACTTGGAATTATATAAATAAGATTTGGAATATATCTCGTTATATTGGCTTACAATTTGATAATTTTGGCTATAATAATGAAAAAATTGATGTTAGTTTACTTAACACAATGGATAAATGGATTTTATCTAAATTAAATAAATTAATTGAAGAACAGGACCGAAATTTCGAGAAATATGAATTTGGTGAAGTTGCAAAAGCAATTTATAATTTTGCTTGGGATGATTTTGCATCTTGGTATCTAGAAATGACAAAGGTTGTGTTTAATGATTCAAATATTGATGCTAAATATAAAATAAACACTTGTAGTGTTTTAGGTTATGTTTTAACTGCAATATTAAAATTATTACATCCATTTATGCCATTTGTTACCGAAAACATTTATCAAATGTTTAATGAAGGTTCAATTGTTATATCTACTTGGCCTAAGGTAGTAAAAGAATATGATTTTAAAGATGCAGTTCAAACTGATTCATTATTTGAAATTATCACAACAGTTCGTAATATAAGAGCAGTTAAGGGTGTTGCTGGTAGTAAGCCTATTACCTTAGTTCTTCAAACTAAGGATGAAGAATTAATTAAATATTTGAAAGATAATCTTCATTATCTATCTAGATTTACTAATTATGAAAAATTAGAATTTGTAAATGATAATTATGATACAGCAAAATGTAGTTTAACTGTTTTACATAATGTTAATGTAATTATTCCACTTAATACTTTGATAAACATTGAAGAAGAAAAAGCAAAGCTTATTTCTGAACTTGCAAAAATGGAAAATGAAATTAAGAGATGTGAAGACATGTTAAATAATCCTAATTTTGTAAGTAAAGCACCAGAAAAGAAGATAAATGAAGAAAAAGAAAAATTAGAAAAATATAAACAAAAGAAAGAAGAAATCAATAAATTATTATTAGATTTATAAAGAGGAAATATGTTTAATAATGTTATTGATGCAATAAATTACATTGAATCAAGAAAGAGAACAACTAAGAAAACTAATCTTGATTCAATGTATAAACTATGTGCTTTGTTTGATAATCCTCAAGATAGTAATATTAAATTCATTCATGTTGCTGGTACTAATGGAAAAGGATCAGTTGTTTCATATTTAAGAAATGTATTATGTGAAAACAAACAACTCAAGGTTGGTTCATTTACTTCACCTTATATTGAATGCTTCAATGAAAGAATTGAAATTAATGGTGAATATATTAGTGATAGTGATGTTATCAAATATACAAATTATATTATTGATACAATTGATAAAAATAATTATGGTGAAATTGGCTTCTTTGAATTTATTACTATAATGTGTTTTCTCTATTTCAAAGATAGAAAGGTTGACATTGCAATTATAGAAGTAGGTATTGGTGGACTTCTCGATTCCACAAACGTAATAAATCCAATTCTTTCGATTATTTCTAATGTTAGCTATGACCACATGAATATCTTAGGTGATACTTTACATGAAATAGGAACACAAAAATTAGGGATTGTGAAGACGAAGGGCGCTTTGATTACAATTGAAAATGAGGAAATTAATAATCTTATCATTGATACATGTAAAGAAAGAAATGCAAAATTAATATTAGTAAAAAAAGCTGATATTAAAGATGTTAATATTGGTTTAAATGAAACATTATTTAGTTATAAAGAATTTAAAAATGTGAAATTAAAGATGTTAGGCCTATATCAATGTGAAAATGCATCAATTGTTCTAGAAGCCTTATCATATTTAATTAATTATCATAATAATGAATTTAATATTAATATTGATAATATTTATAATGGATTATTTAAAACGTTTTGGCAAGGTCGCCTTGAATTAATTAATCAGAATCCTTTGATTATTATTGATGGAGCACATAATATAGATGGAATAAATAGATTATATGAATATTTATTTCTATTAAAAGAAAAATTAAACAAGAAATTAAGATTAATTCTTGCTATCTCAGCTAATAAAGAAAAATTCAAAATGATTAAAAAAATTGATTCCTTAGCTGATGAAATTATTTTTACTTCATTTAGCTATAAACGTAGTGAAGATGGTAGAGTGTTATATAATGCTTCAAACAATAAAAATAAATTATATTCTGATGATTTAAAAGATATTTTAAATAAAACATTAGAAGATAATGATTATATTAATTGCTTTGCAGGTAGTTTATATTTTGTTAGTGAAATTAGAAAAATGTTTTTTGATAAATAACTGGTTATAAAAAATATTTTATAATCATGAGGTGATTTATGATTGTTGAAATTGTACCTGGAATAAAGACAGAAGTTATAATTTTAAGAAAGAGAATTAAGAATTGCTATATTAGAGTAGTTAATGGTGAAACTGCAAATGACAAACAAATTGTTGTTAGTGTTAATTATAGAATTAGTGAAAAAGAAGTATTAAAGATATTAAATGAAAGGAAAGAATATCTTAAAAAGGCAATTTTGAAGGCTCCTTTGAAAAATGAAATTAGAGATGATGAATATTTATTATTCGGTCATAAATATAATGTTATATTAACTAATATTAAAGATGTTAATATTGATGGTGATTATATTTATGCTAGGACAAGAAAGAAAATAGATGAATATGCATTAAAATTATTAGAAAATCATTTTATTTATATTCAAAATAAATATGATTTTCCAAATACTAATCTTTATATTCATAAAATGAAATCTAGATGGGGTGTATGTTATCCAAAAAATAAAAGAATTGGTCTTGCAAAGGGTTTGATTCATGTTCCACTTGATTTAGCTACTTTTGTTATTATTCATGAATTTTGTCATTACAAATATCAAAATCATAGTGTTTATTTTTATAATGAGATGAGTAAATATATTAAAGAACCTAAGAAAGTTAATAAGATATTAAAGAATTATTCTTATTGCTTATATTTAGATTAAAAATCAAATTTTAGAGAAAGGTAAAAAATTTATAGGTTAAAATGAAAGAGATATTGTCATTGACACCAGCATTGATTGGTTTATTAATCTTTTTTGGTGTTTTGTTTATAGGATATGCATTAGGAAGAATTAAAGTAAAAGGTATTGCTCTTGGTACATCTGGAGTATTTATCTTGGCAATTGTTGCTGGTTGTGTTTTGTCTGCTATATTATCAATTGTTGATAAGAGTGGAGTTGAAGAAGATATTAATTATATAAAAAGTATTACTGGTGGTGTTAGCACATTTACAGGTCAACTTAGTAATGTTGGTTTGGCTTTGTTTATTACATCGGTTGGTTTTACTGCTGGACCTACATTTATTCAAAATTTCAAAAGTAAAGCTTTTAAATATATAATTATTTCTGTTATGATTATTTTTCTTGCTTTAGGAATTGCGATGTTAATTTATGCAATTGATAAGGATATTAAGATGCATGAAATTTTAGGTATTATGATGGGTGCTATGACTAGTACACCTGGATTAAGCTCTAATCTTAATGCATTCCCAGGTGAAGAAATTGCAAAAACTATTAACGCTGTTAATGCTATTGCTTATCCATTTGGAGTATTAGGCGTATGCTTCTTTGTTCAACTTACACCGAGAATTATGAGAGTGGATATGAAGGAAGAAGTTGAAAAAATTAGAATTAATAAAGTAGAAGATGCCGTCAAAGAAGAAAGCGATAAAGCCGAAAAGAAGATGATCACTTTAGATAGATTAGGCTTAGGTGTATTTAGTTTAGCAGTTATTCTTGGAATTATTGTTGGTGCATTGACAATTCCTGGAATTAAATTTAAATTGACACTTACTGGTGGATCTTTAATAGTTGGTTTATTATTTGGTCATTTCAAGAAAATCGGAAGATTTTCTCTAGAAGTACCTAAGTCAACATTAAAGGTATTAAAGGAATTAGGTCTTGCTATATTCCTTGCTTGTTCAGGTCTAAGTGGAGGACTTAAGTTTATTGAAAATGTACAAATGCATCCATTATATTTCTTCTATGGTGCTTTAATTACCTTTATTCCAATGTTAATTGTATTCATTTTCGCAAAATTCACTTTAAAGATGGAACTATTAAATATATTAGGAGCTATTACAGGTGGAATGACTTCAACTCCAGCACTTGGTGCTTTAATTGAAGTTGCTGATACAGATGATGTTGGTAGTTCTTACACTTCAACATATCCATTTGCATTATTCTTGCTTGTTTTAATACCTCAAATATTAAAGATGTTTGTATAAAAAAAATATGTATTTAAAAAAATAAAGACTGCCAAGGGTTTGACAGTCTTTTAATTATGGTTTTATATAAGAAGATAAAAATAATATTTAAAATTTAAAAGAATAATTAATTATTATTTTTGTAAATATTATATAGGAGAAAGAATAAAAAATATGAAATATGTTTTAAAAGAAATGACTATGGAAGAACTTCCAAGAGAAAAATTAAAGAAATTTGGTGCTAATAATTTAAGTGATTATGAATTACTTGCAATTATATTAAAAACTGGAACAAAAGATAAATCAGTTATTGATTTATCTATCGAATTACTTGATTATATTAAAAGAATAGAATACTTTAATGAAATAACCTTAAATGAATTATTGTGCTTTAAAGGTATAGGGGAAGCTAAAGCTTTAAGTTTAATTGCATCAATTGAATTTGCAAATAGATTATTAAGTGGTGAAAAGAAAGAGATAATATTAAAAAGAACTTCAGATATTTATAATTATATTAAATATGAAATGGTCAATCTTGTTCAAGAAAAGATGGTTTGTATTTATGTGAATATTAAATTAAAAGTGATTTATAAATCTATTATCAATGTTGGTAGCTTATCTAGAACTGAAATAGATATTAAGACTTGTATCAAATGGGGTATAAAGCTATCTTGCTATGCTATTTGCTTTATTCATAATCATCCATCAGGAGATGCACGACCATCAATGGAGGATGAATTTGTTACTAAAAAAATAATTGATGCTTTGCAGGTTGTAGATATTGTATTTATGGATCATTTGATTATTGGTAGAAGTGAATATTATAGTTTTAAAGCTAAGAGTTTAATAAAGGTAAATAATTAAAGATAAATAATTTAAGATAAAAAATTTAAAAAAATAAAA
>JAFSVH010000082.1 GCA_017450215.1 Bacilli bacterium
GCATTTTGAGAAAAAATCACATAATACTGATTCCATTCTTTAATATGTTCATTAATTGTTTCATCCCAAAATTGAATATCATCAGGATAATCTTGATAATATATATCTTTCATTGGAAGACTTATACTATTATATTGTAAATCTTTTGTATTATATTTTTGCCTAATTTCTTGATAAACCTTAAAAGTATGTTCGGGTCTTCCTAATAACAATACTATTCTATCATTTTTAAGTTTTTCTAAACCTATAATATTCATTTAATTATTTTCCTTTTGATTATAGTAATAATACATTGCTGAACCCGCATCCTCTAAACTACATGATTCACCATAACAACCATTTTCACCAAATTCACAATTCTGATAACCTGAACATCCTATAAAATTACCATCCTTATAACAAGGGCAATATTCCTTTTGAAATTCAATTAAGAGATTTCGTAGCTTAGAATAATTATTCTTAGTCATATGATACACCACCTAAAGGGTAATTTAAAAGTCTTGAAAAATATTTATATACACCAATGTTACTATTGAGTTTTTCATATTGCTCTTTAGTTATTCTAGCCCATTCAAATAATGGTAAAGATAATCCAGTAGAATACCATTCAACAGAATCTATTCCACCATAATATCCACAATGATATTCAGTATCATCATTATATGGGGAATAAATACTCATAATTTTTAAAGGTATCCCATCATAACTTGCTTGTGCTATGATTCCTAAATCTAATCCAGTTTTTGTGCATACAATATCACCACAATAAGCATATACACCAGTATGATTTTTATTTTTCATAAGATGAAATTTTTTAAGAAAGATATTATCTTTATTTTTTACTTCTTCTTGAGTTAGTTCCTCATGAGTTAGTTCTTCTTTATTTGCTAATTCGTTAATATTATCTAAAATTTTATTAAAACATTTAATTGGGAATATAACACAAAAAGTAAATAAAAAATATAAAATTAGTAAAACAATTGTAAAAGGCCAGAATATAGCACTTAATTTATCAAATACTACATCATCAGATGGGCAAAAACGCCTAATAAGATAATATGAAAGGAAAATTGTTCCAATATAAATACCTATAATTTGTAAAACAAAGAATATAATGTAATACATATTATTTTTCTTTATCCTTTCTTATAATCAGGACATTTACTGCCATCTTTCTTTCTATGTGGATTATTATATGCTTCAATTTTAACTTTCCAATCCAAGTAGCTTCATTTTTAAGGTAAATGCCATTAATTCTGTGTAAGTTAGTCCTACTCCACAATTACCAATAGGGACACCATTATCATTTCTTGCCAATACTTCTTTAGCATAACTTTGAAGAATATGCTTCCCGCTCTTTTTATGGCAAAGTTCTACAACATGAGTGTACTTAAATTCATCATTATAGCGTACATAACTTTCAACAGGAGAACCTTTTACTGTTACATTATGGAAACCTAATTCCTTAATCATTCCTTCTACTAGTGTATTACGATAATTAAAAATATCTGATTTAATTTTAAGCTTAGTTTCAATTACTTTATTAGTTAAATTGCTTAGTGTTTCATTATTAATATTAAACATATTCATTTACCATTCCTTTTCTTCAATTGTTTCAATTTCTTCAATATCTTCATTAGGAGCTAAATCTACTTTATAACTTATGTATTCAAATAATTCACTTTTCTTTGTAAACATTTTCTTAAAAGAAGTAGCACAATGAGGGCAAGCTGGAATATAATATTTAACTAATTCATTCCATTCAGATTGAGGAATAATAGGTACTTCTTGATTACAATGAGGACAAATTACTGTATTTACTTTGTTCTTTTTAGTAACCATAATCATCCATTAAATCAATATTATATCCTGCTTGTTTAAGTAGATTTTTTACTTCATTATCAAGTGCTACATCATCTTCTAATTCTTCTTCTGTTAAATATGTAAAGTTACTTTCATAATCGTACATATTATTTCTCCTTTAAACCATATAGCTTAATACTTCTTGAATTAACGTTTCAATTGCTTCCCCTACATCATTAGGGTCTTCCCAATCAAAATACGAATCATCTTCATCACGGTTTAAAGCCAGTCTA
>JAFSVH010000083.1 GCA_017450215.1 Bacilli bacterium
ATAAATATATATATATATATTTATTTTCTATTTTTTATTATATCACTTATCTTATTAGCATTAATAAAGCAATCATTCACAAAGAAAGGATTTCTTTGCCAAGAAGATGAAATAAATACTTTATCAATTTCAGTAGTCACTGGAAATTGAATTCCTAAATATTCACTTACAAGCTGATAACCATTTATACCACCTTTATAAATATTAAAATCATCTTCAAAATCAACAGGACTTTTTATCTTTATACATTTTAACCCATCTATATTTAAATATCTACTTAATAATGAATAAACATCTTTCTCAATTCTTAATAATTCTTCTTTATATATCTTCTTATTCTTTTTTAGAATTGAGAAATATTCATAATCTAATTTTCTTTGCCTAAAGCTAACATTTATAATCTTACCATTTTTAATAATCTTAAAATTATCATTAAACTTAGCACCAACTTTAAATTTATCTTCATCTTTAATTTCAAATGATAAATAGCCATCATTTAATTCGTTATCATCATTTTCATATGTAATAGAAAATAAAGATAAAACATCAATATTATTATTAAGATATTCTATTTTCCTATTCTTTATTCCTTTACCTAACAAATAATAAAAATGATTAATATCACAACATCCAATCAAATAATCATAATAATCATCTTTAATTCTTATTTTCTCTTCATTTTCAAATTTCTTTATTCCAATATCATATTTATCTATTAAAGAATTATATTTAATTATTCCACCTAATTCTTCAAAAGATTTCTTTATTCTATAGATAAATTCTTTATTATTTTTTATTCTTCGATATTTTAATTCTATAAATAAGCAATAAATATTTAAGAAATATACAAAGCTATTATCATTACCAAAATAAACATCCATTAATTTATTAAATTCTTTAAAAGAGAAATCTTTAAAATAATCATAAATAGAAATATGACCAAAACGTTCATATAATTTTTTAATGTCAGTTTCTAGTGAAAAGTCATATTTAAGTGCTTTTTCTAAATCTTCTTTAAATCTTCTTATGAATTTTAAATCTTGTTCTTTATTCTTCGAATCATTGTTAGCATAGTCAATCAATTGATTAATCATTTTTATAATGTCTTGATATAAACATATTTCTTTTTTTTCACTATTTACATAATAGATATATTTAATCAAATATGAATTATAAATATAATCTAAATTATATGAATCAAAATGATAATCATTATTAATATTATTTAAATAAATGAATGAATTATCATAACCAAATGTTATAGAATCTTTGTAAATACCACCATAATCATCATTCTTTTCAAAGATTACAACATTCATGCCTTCCTTTACCATTTTAAGCCCAGTGATTAATCCAGATATTCCTGAACCAATTATTGCAACACTTTTAGAGTTCATCTTCTGTTATTACCTTGATTCCCTTTGCTTTTATTAATTCTACTGCAAAACCATCACCATCAACTAAAGTTTTAGTAAATGAGCCATCGTAAATTTTACCTTTCCCACAAGATGGACTTTTTGCTTTTGTAATCGCTAAATCAAAATGATTATTATCTAATATTTTACTTATTTCACATTGACCTTTTTCTAATTGCTTATTATAAATATTGCCATCTTTATCAATTAATTTGCCATTTACATATTCTATTGGATTATGAGGAATGGGAAAACCAGCTAAACATTCAGGACAAAACTTAAAAAAAGTGCAATCAGTGGATTCATTTAAAAATGTGATTAATTTATCACTTTTATTATTACCTCCATTATATTTACAATTTATCCCTAGTAAACACGCACTGACTAACACTTTCATATTTTCACCTAAAATGTCTTTTTATCATTTAATTATTTATTTTTTATTATGTTTATCTTTCTTAACTTTTTTGCTTCTGTAATCTTCTTTCACATTCCCTTTTTCATTCTCAGCTTGCCAAATAGCAGCTTCTTGAGCTTCTTTTTCTTTTTTCATTTCTTCTAACTTGATCCGCATTTCTTCTCTTTTTTGAGCTTCTTCTAATTTAAGTGCTTCCATTTCTTCCATTTCACGTTCAAGCTTTTCTTTATTGTCTTTTTCTTGTTTAGCTTTATTTTTAGCTTCGTTTTCTTTTTGTTTATTTTGTCTTTCATCATAGCTTGTAAAAGCTTTGATTATCTTTACAAAGAATGAAACAAATAATACTGCTAATAATGCAAAAATAATTGCCCATATTAATCTCTTAACTGCAAAGCCATTTGTAATAAGACCACCAACAAGAGATATCGTTACAACTATTGAAGTAAGCATCAAAAATAAAACACCAATTAACCACAATCTTAATTCGCTTTTATCAGCTTTTTTGAACATATTATTTATCTCCTTTTATTGCTTTTCTTTCTTTTTTCTCTAATTGTTCTAATTTATATTTGATTTCCCTGCTATCAATAATATTCTTTACAATATTATCTAAAGGAGAACCTTCACTATAATCAGCACGAGAAACAAAATTAACTCTTTCATCTTGGAATAATCTCTTTGCATTTTCTTTATCTTTACTCTTATAAACTGCAATAGATGCTCCACCCTTGTCTTTTACAAGTTGCATACAAGGTATATCAGTAATACCATCACCAATATAAATCATGTTATTATAAAACACTCTTCTGTTATCTTTACTTACTCTACTATTGACAGTATCATCATCACTAATCTTGGTTACACCTTTACTAATTCTAAATACAAATTGAGTCTTTTGTGTATAATTAATCATTAATTTAGGCCAAATAGCAGTATCTCTCTCATCATATAAATATTCACAAGCATAGACTTTTTTAAATTCTTTAAAAATAGTACTACCTTGTATTATTTCATAAAGACCTGAAGAAATAACATAATGCTCTACAGCAAAACCATGTTCCTTGCCATATTCATTAATACGTTTAAACCAAGTATCAACGCCTTTATAATAAATAATATTTTTAGCCGTTGATTTTAAATATTCCTTAGTAAGTTTAATTCCTTTCTTTCTTGCTTCATCAATCATTACATACATATAAGATAGAATTCTTTCAACACCATGTTTATCACTGAATTCTCCAGTCTTACCCCAGAATTCAGCAGGTGTCATTCCTAAATCAGGAATAAAACCAAAGTTCTGCATATCTTGAGTACATAATGTCTTATCAAAATCATACATAATACATAAAATAGGTTTTTTAGGCATAAACACCTCCATTACTAATTCCATTTTACCATAAATGTTCATAAAAATCAAAATAAACAAAAATAATGCTTAGAGTAACAAAAAATGGAATACGTATATTACGCATTCCATAATTCATCTAAACAACCATAGGATTATTTATCATCATTGTTCTTTTTCTTTTCTTCTGGTGGTTGAATTTCAAATGTTAGATCTTGTTCTTTCTTTTCATCTTTTTGTAGCATTTCCACGATTAATGATCCATCGCCTTCAGCCTCACCTGGCTTAACAAGTTGAAATACTACATCCTCATAACCAGTCTCACCATTTATTTTAGCTTCTAAATCTCTTTGAGCTTTTTTAATTCTTTTATCTTCTCCTACCATCATTCTATATTTTCTAACAAATTCATCATTTTCTTCATTAACAAGTCTATGCTTTTGAATTGTTCTTAATATGATAAAAGTAGCCATTAAGATAATAATGAAAATGAATAAAAACAATATAATTACAAATAATGTACAATAACATTCTTCACCACTACAGAATAATTTACAGAATAAACAGTCATCCTTGCATGTGCAAGATTCAGGACGTGAATCAGCACTTACAAAATTTGTAAATAACAAAACAGAGAATATCATACTCATAACAAAAGCAAAGAAACTAATAAATGATTTAGCTTTCATTTGAACACCACCTTTATTAAACATACATAAATTATACAACGGGACAAGAAGAATGTCAAAAGAGAAATGAAAAATAGATAAAAATAATTATTTTTTAAAAATTATATTAAATGATTATTTCCTTAAATACAATCTGGAATTCTTGTATCTCTTTCGAGTTTTTTCTTGACACCTTCTTCAAATCTATCCTGATTTGATAAAATGTAAGTGAATCCTTTTGTTCTAGTTATAGCAGTATAAACAATTTGTCGATTAAGCAGTGGATTACCAGCTCTACTTGGTAAGACTACTAAAATATGCTCATAATCAGATCCTTGAGATTTATGAATGGTAATAGCATAAGCATAATCAATTTCATTTCTTGTGATCATTCTAATTGGATAGAATACAAAATCTCCCTTTTTAAAGATTTTATTTTCTTTCTTTTCGTCTTTATCAATTAGTTTAGTCTTCTTCTTAACCATAAAATAAAGAGTATCATCACCACTAAATGTAACAACAATTCCATTATCACCATTATCTAAATCAAGTTCTTTATTATTTTTATTAATCATTAAAATCTCACCAGGATAAAAACCTGCAACACCTTGACTCTTTTTCTTATTAATAAATAAATCTATCGCATATTTATTAATTGTTTGAATTCCTCTTAATGAGCCATTATTAGCACATAATATTTTAGCTTTTTCAACAGTTGAATACAATTCTTCCAATCTATTATCATCTAAATAATCAATATTCATTGATTTATCTTGTAAATCTTTAAAGAATGCTTCTCCCCATTTTCTCACAATTTCTTTAATCATTTCACCATCTTTAGATGCATCACCACCATCATAATAATAAAAGACAGGACAACTTTTTTTATTTTCTGATTCTATTTTAAAATTCTTATAATCCATCCAAGATGATAAATTCACTGGTAATTCATCATATTTACCATCATTTACTTTAGCTGCTAAAGCATAAATTTCTGTATCTTCACCAAATCTTTTTGATTCATCCAGTTCAACAACGTTATCTTTTGTAATATTTAATTCTAATAAATCACCAAATACAGCACCACAATCAACTGATGGAAGTTGATTCTTATCACCCATAATAAAGAGTCTAGCACCAGTTGGAATAGCTTCAAGAAGAGATGCAAAAATATTTACATCAATCATACTTGCTTCATCAATGATAAAGATAGAATCTTTATTGAATTGATTGTTCTTATTATGCTTGAATCCACCATTTTCCAAATCTATACCTAACAATTTATGGATTGTTGACTTGTCAAGATTTTGAATAATTTTAATGATTTCTTCATTTTCTTGTTTTGCTTTATCACTAATCAAACCTAAATTATTAATAATACTTTCTTTCATTCGATCAGATGCTTTACCTGATGGAGCACCTAAATAAACATTAAGCTTAGGGTCATCCTCTAATAAAGCAATCAAAATAAACAAAATTGAAGTTGTCTTTCCAGTTCCAGGCCCACCAGTAACTATCAAATTCTTTTCAAGCCCTTCAAGAACAGCCCTTTCTTGACCTTTCGATAATTCAAAAGGCTTCCTGCCTTCTTCAGGCTCTCTAATATAATCTCGATAATTAAATGTTTTTCCTTTAAAACTTACCTTAAATATTCTTTGTAAAGATTCACTAATAGAGTGTCTAGCCTTATAATATTTTGATGCATATAAATAACCATCATCAATATAAAACAATTTATTATCACCAATTATTTCAGATAAATAATCTTCATTTATTTTATCTAAACAATTATCAATAGCATCTAAAGATTCTTTTCGAATAATATTTAAATCATCTTCATTTAATTTGTTTTGTTCTTGCAAAGTAACAATTTGACCATCAATCTTTTTATTCCATTTTCCTTTTAAGATATCCTTATCAAGAGATATTCCTAAATTACCATCAACAATCAATGAAAAATAAATAATAAATAGTTTCAATATATCATCTTTATTATATTTATTATCAATACAACTATCAATTAATTTGATAACATGACGCCAAACAGGAATAATCAAACCATTATTTTCTAGATAATCATAAAAAGATAAATAATTATTCATGACTACCTCCGATTCTTTTCTTAGTAATGTAATTATATTCTTTCTCTAAATCACTCCAAGATGACCATGTTTGAGCATATACTCCATTACCTTTATTTTTATTACATCCTCGAACATAGACATAATAAACACCACCAAAATGATTATTGAAGATAGTTTCTTCATCATCACTAGGATAAAAATCTTTTAACCATTTAATTAAACAATATGAATATAAGACCCTTTGAATAGAATATCTATTATCCGTATGATTCTTCAGATCCTCTTTTGATGAATAAGAAAATAAATCTTCATCATTGAGTTTATCACTCTTCCAGTCAAGGATTGAATAATACTCACCTCTTCTAAATAATAAATCAATAAAGCCATTTAAATAATTCTTTAAATATTGATTAGGTAAATTAAAAACAAATTCAGCTTCAGTCAATTTATCAGAAACAGTCAATTCACTTAATTTAAATGTACCTTCTTCTTTATTGCTGCCTTTAATAATAGGGAAATCTGCATTTAAAACATTATTAACCATATCTTTGGTATTATCAACATATTCCCCCTTTAACATTATCATTTGATTGTTAAAGCAATGATTAATTGTCTTGATTAATATATCTTCATCATAATTATTATAATCAAGTAATTCAAATATTTCATGAATAGCAGTACCAGCTGTAGCTCCAATAGGATAGCCATATTCAAATTCCATTGGCAAAGAGCTATCATCATAATCACAATCAATCTGTTTTGCATTTTTATCATAGGAACTTAATGAATCTAAAATATTACTACCTTCTTTATTATAAATATGGGTATCATCAATATCAAAACTATCATCATCATTAATTTTCTCATCTTTAGGATGAGATAATGATGAATATGAATGCTTATATGATTTGTTATTTCTTGCTATCTTTGATAAAGACTTAAGCACTTCAATTTGCTCATTTGCTCTTAGTTCTACTAATTCTTTATCATCAATATTATCATTTTCTTTCTTATTAATATTATCTTTTACTATCATCTTCATTGTACTATTTTTAAATGAAGCATCATTTATAATTTTGTCACATGAATCAGTATTAATAAATTCACTAATAACATCTTTAAAGAAATTATTACCCCTAATAAATGGATAAGGTAATATTAATAAATATTTAGCTCTTGTTATAGCAACATAGAATAATCTTTTAAGTTCTTCAGTTTCTTCATTAAGATAATTTTGATTTTCAAATAAATCAATTTTCAATTTACCATCTTCATCATGATATTTATATATATTTGTAGATTTATTTCCATCATAACCACCAGCAAAAATAACAACTGGGAATTCTAGTCCTTTTGATGCGTGCATTGTCATTAATTGAACACTATCAAAATTAGTACCTCTAGCAACTAAGCTTGTCTCCTTATCTGAATCTTTTGATAATAATTCAAGTTCATCAATAAGGTCACCTAATGATTGATTATCATTTAAATAATCACTAGCAATTTCACCTATTTGTTTAAAGGAATTAAGTGAATATATTTCATTAATATTCTTTAGATTAGATTCCAATTTAGATTCAATTAATATTGATTCAATTAAATCATCCCATTTTCTTAAACTTACAAGTTCTTTCCATTTTTTCATCAAATTCATTTCATCATTATCATCCCTATCAAATTTTGGATCGATAATTTCATCAAGACTATACCCAAAGAATTTAGTGAATAAAGCTTTTTTAAATAAAGTTCTATTATTGCCAGAATAATCAACAACATCTAAAGCTTTAAATAAGCTAATCCAATGAGCACATTCGATTCCTGAAAATAACCTTGTATCTTTATATTTTACATATGGAATGCCTACATTCTTTAATTCTCTTTCAAAATAATATAAAAATTTACTAATTCTAGTTAATATTGCGAAATCTTTAAAAGTAACATTTCGATAACCAGTAGATGAATTTTTATCATCTATTTGAAGAGCAGTAAAACCAAATTCATCCTTCTTGCAGCATCTAACAATCTCTTGAATTGCTGCTTTAGCATAATTATAATCTTCAATATCATTATATTTATTGTCTTCACTAACATTAACCGCTACTTTAATTGATTTAAAGTCATCTTTACCATTAAATGTTGCTTTCTTTTCATTAATATTAGGATAATCTAATATTGTAGCATAATTAGAATCTTCAAAACCGTCTAACCATTTAACTTTATCAATCTTCAAATTGAATAAATCATTACATGATTTAACCATATTTTCAGAACTTCTAAAATTAGTGTTTAATGATTTTTGAATTCCACCTTTATTTATAATATCTTTTACCGCTTTTTTATAAACAAAGACATCTGCTCCTTGGAAAGAATAAATAGACTGTTTAGGATCACCCACAACAATAATATTGTGTTTATCATCATCTAAGAATATTCCTCTAAAGATATCCCATTGCAATTGATTAGTATCTTGAAATTCATCAATGATGGCATAACTAAATTTATCTTTAATTCTTTCCTTTAACACTCCATCATTATTAATTTCTTCTCTAACATATCTAATCATGTCATTAAATGTTTGCACCTTTAAGCGTGCTTTTTCTTTTTGCCATGCTAAATAAATATCTTTGATATGTTTACTTATTATAATTTTTAGGCTAATTGAATTTGATTTATGATTGAAACTTTCTTTTATATTTTTGAAGAAAGAAAATGCTTCTTTTTCATCATCCTTAAAAGATCTTTCTTGATATTTGCGACCATCAAAGCAAAAATAATTCTTATATGTATCTCTTAATTCATCTTTAAATGCTAGACCTCTTTCAGATACAAATGTATTATAATAATCTTTTTTATCATTGTTTGATAAAAAATCATCAAAAGATAACTTATTAAAATCAAAATACATTTTTTCTACTTCATATCTAATTTCTTGCAAGCTAACAATTGATGGATCTTCTTCTTCATTAATATCAAGATAATAATTCGAGATGAAACGATAAAATATTGAAACTATATCGTCAAAATCAGCATTTTCTCTAACAATATGTTCATTAATTTCATCTTTAATCTTTTCATTATCCATCAAATAGCCAATTACAAAATCCTTTAATCTCTTTTCTTCATCTATTACTTCAAGACTAATTGGTTTATTAGCAGCTACACAAAATTCTTTAATCATATTTTGGCAGAAAGAATGAATTGTACATATAAATAAATTAGTAACATCACAATTAAGCTTTTCTCTAATTCTATGTTTCAATTCTCCTGCTGCTTTTTCAGTATAAGTAACAATCAATATTTTATCTAGAGGTACACCTTCTTTAACTAAAACATTAGTCATCTCAATAATATTATGAGTCTTTCCCGTTCCAGCAGAAGCTTCGATGCAATAATTTTTATTAATTTGAAAATCTTTAATATTAAATCTTTCCATCATCTACTCCTTCATCTTTAATGTACTTAAATAATTTTCTTTTTTTACTTAATTTTTCTTTTAATACTTCTTGATAGTTTGTATAATCAAAGCCTAAATCATTATGTAAATCAAATAAGGCTTTATCATCAAAGCTACTCCATGCACCGTGACCAAAGCCATCACGCACTAAATCTAATATTTGTTTAAATGTTTTTTTATCAATATTATTCTTTTTTTCAAACAAACTAACTGGAAAAGCAATCAAATCATTGAAATCAACATATTCTTTATATATTTCATTAATGATTGTCTTTGCTTCTTTTGGCGAAATACTAAATTCAATATTAGAACTAAAACTTACATTATATTTTTCATCATTTGTTAGACTTGATATATGCATTAAAGATAAAACATATAAAGCAACTTCATCTTCATTACTCTTTTTAATCTGGCAATATTTAATATTATTTTCCTCAATTGAGAAAAATGCATCAATATTAGCTTCAAGCTCCCATTTAATATCTACATCATTTATCTTGATATGATATTGCATATTTGGTAATTTCAAATATTCAAAATTATCACCAAGAACACCTCTAGTTTTATTTATAAAATCATTCACATCATCTACAGTTTTATTAAATTCATTGAATGCAACGATATTATTATTTATCTTATGAAGTAATAAATATTTTTTCTTTATTTCATCGCTATTTTTTTGTTTTGTTTCTTCATCACATTTATAATTTTCAATTGCTAATTCTTTAAATAAATTAACTTTACCATAGTCTTCAAAATCAATTGGTTCAAATTCGCACGATACCTTATTAGCATTACCACTATCATAATCTTTACCAAATACAAGCTTAGCTTTTTGCATTAATGGCTCTTTTAAGAAATCTCTTAAGTTAGTTAGTTTCAATTTCTTCACTTCAACATCGCTAGCACTAAAGCTTTCTTCTTTATCAAGTTTAATCTCTTCTTCATCGTTTTGTGGTTTCTTAATCAAACCTTGGTAGTAATTCTTATTCTTAAATTCTCTTTTAGTAAATAATTCACTATAATTTCTAGTTTCATCAATATCAATTTTAATTTCATCCTTTTTTACATCAATTCCCCTACTCACAAGGTAATCATTAACACTTGAAGAAAGGAAGAAATCTTCATCTTTCTTCAAATCTTTATTAACATAACTAAAATAAATACTGTCACTAGCATTATTTATGATTGCTTTAAAAGTTTTATTATCTTTATCAGTTATTGTCTCATTATTATCTCTTAAATCAAATTCACTTCTACTTTCCATTCTTGGAAAATTATTCGAACTCATTCCAAGCAAGAAAATATATTTTGATGAATAGAGTGAATTCTCATTATAATTAACAAAGCTTACACCATCACAATAAATTGAACCTCTACCAAATATAGTATTAATAGACGCATTAATCAATGATAAATATAAACATTTAACAGGTATATTATCATCATCAATCATATCATTCCATGTATCAATTAAAGAGGCAACACCTTTATATAAATAATTAAATTCAATAATATTGTCTTCACTACTAACAGAAAACCACTTACCAAGTTCCATTTTTAAGGTAATTAAGAATTCTTTATTTACTACTTTATATTTATTCATGACATTAATCCATTCATCAATGTCATCAATAATATTAATGCATGAATCCATTACCTCATAATCTAAATCAATTGATGAATAAGGTACATATTCTTTATCATTAATAACTATAATATTATCGAATGAAGAACTATCACCAACTAATAAAGAAAGTAAGATTCTCTTTTTTGCATAATCCCAATCTTCTTTTCTATAAACATTCATCTTTAGAATAGATTTTAAATATGTATCAACTTTATCACTATCAATCTTTTTCACATATTGAATGCTTTTATTATTCACTAAATCAGCAAAATCTTTTCTCGAATAATATCCTTTTTCTAATATATTAATTAAAGTTTGTAAAGCTGATGTGATAAAAGATTCATTTTTCTTTTTTCCATTAACAACAAAAGGAATATTAGGAAAATCTACACCATCACCATTAAAAATTCTTGATATTGATGTTTCATATTCACTAACATTAGGAGCGATAACTAGAAAATCACTAAATTTCGCATTATTATCTTCCATCATTTTCTTGCATATTTCAGAATGACATGCTTCAATTTCTCTAATCTTAGATGGAGCTGACATTAATTTAATCTTTGGTTTATTAACAATATCTTTAGATTCATCATATTGATATAAATAAACATCATTATTATTTGAATAATCTTCTAATATATTAAGATACAATTTACTTAAATTTAAAGGAGCAAAAATATAAATTGGATCTTTAATATTTTTATAATTACCATCAAAATTAACTAGTGACTTATAACCTAGCTCACCTAATCTCTTCATCACTTCATGATATAATTCTACTTGCCATTTCATTTCTTCTTTTACACTAGAAAAACAAAAACATTCTTTTTCATATGTTTTAAATAAATTAGCTAATGTGGAAGAAAAATCATATAATCTAATATCATCATTAATATAATTTTTTATTTCTTCAGGTAAATTATTCTTATATTCATCTTCACTAACAACTTTTAAAATCATAATCTTTGTTTTTTCAACATCAATATAATTACCTGAATAAATATTAGTTATATCTCTAATGAATGATTCTAGTGATTCCATCTCTATATTCATAAGAATTGAATCATTGTTTTTAAGCCATAAAGCTTTAAACCAATTCTTCATCTTAGTATCACTAAAGACAAGTCTAGGTTTTTGGAATGGATCATGTCTTGTTTTAATTCTTTCAATTAAGTCCATTCCCATTTCTTCAATATTAGTATTTGTTATCTTTTTTAGCATATTTGCTCCTTTATAAACAAACAATGTTTAAAACAAACAATGTATAAAATAAACAATGAAAATCTAATGTCAATCATTTAAATTTTTCATTGTTTATTAAACTTTGTTATTAAAATTTGTTTATTAAAATATGTTTATAAAAATTTATTTATTAATTATTTATTTTTTGCCCAACCTTAAGTGATCTTCCTGCACCATTCAAGAATTCACTCACTTTCATCAAGTTCTTTCCTTCTTTTTTAATTTCTCTTATTTCGATTACTTTACCATCTCCACAAGCGAATTCAATATTTTTTTTAGTTATATCAGAAATAGTACCAGCTTCAAAGCTAGTATTCTTATCCAATACATTAGATGAATAAACCTTGTATTTTATTCCATCAATTGTGAAAAAAGCACCAGGTTCACTAGCAAGTGCTCTTATTTGGCAGTTTACTAACTTTGCACTACGATTAAAATCAATTTGTTCATCTTCTTTTGTAAGATTATAACTATAAGTTACTTTTGATTCATCTTGAGGATAGCTTTTAATACTACCATCAATAATTGATTCAATCGCTGGTATTATCATCTCTTGGCCAAGTTTTCCCATCTTTTCAAATAATATATCACAATTATCTTCATTTCCAATTTCTAATTCTTGTTGAGAAATAATATCACCACTATCCATACCTTTAGCCATATACATAATAGTAATACCAGTCTTCTCATCACCATTCATAATGCTTCTTTGAATTGGTGCTCCCCCTCTTCCTCTAGGTAAAAGGGAACCATGAACATTAATTGCCTTATATTTAGGATAATTAATTAATTCCATATTAATTATTTGACCAAATGCAGCAGTTACAATTAAATCAAAATCATATTTTAATATTTCTTTATATTCTAATCTAATTTTAACTGGTTGAAAAACAGGAATACCTAATTCAAGTGCTTTTTTCTTTACTTCACTATAAGTAATAATTTGCTTTCTTCCCACCAATTTATCAGGTTGTGTAACAACTAATACTACTTCATATTTTTTTACTAATTCTTCTAAAATCATGGCACCAAATCTTGGTGTACCCATAAACACAATTTTCATTTACATCACCTTAGGATATCTTTCAAAATTAACATAAATTCTTGATTTTCTAAATGCATCATTTGTCTTATCAAGCATTTCATATACCTTATCAATATTTTTATGCTTAATAATCAATTTAACACCTTTAACTCGATAACTATAACTTGGACCAATTATAGAATAAGATAATGGATTTTCACCTTTAAAATAGCCTAAAAAAGCTTTTTTAAAATAATTAGCATAATGATATATCTCTTTATAATCACCAGTAATAGTCAATCTAGATACTTCATTAAATGGTTCATAACCTAATAATTTACGGTTTTCTAATTCATGATGATAATATGTATCATAATCATTTTGCATTGCTTCCTTTAATATTTCATTATTAACATCAAATGCTTGAATAATCACTTCTTTTTTATTTGATAATTTAGAAATATAATTATAACTCATTTCTCTAGCACGATGTGAACTAGATAATAAATAAGCATCAAAATCAACTAAACCAACTAATATAATATTATCTGCATTAATTGATTTTGTGAGAATATTAGTACCAATAATAATATCAACTTTTTGTTCTTCAATATCAATCAATGCTTTATTATAATCATCACTCTTCTTCATTAAGTCAGCATTAATGTTTAATATTCTTGCTCCTTCAAACACTTCACTAACAACTTCACTGACTCTTTCTTGACCGAAGCCAAATGGTTTAATTTTACCTCCACAAACATTGCATTTATAATAATTATCTGTCTTATAATCGCAATAATTGCATCTTGCAATATTCTTATCTTTAAAGAAATTCAAACTAATATTGCACTTAGGACATTTTAAAATCTCACCACATTCTTCACACATCAAAGTATTAGCATATGCTTTTGAATTAACAAGGAGCATTACTTGTCCACCTTGCTTTAAGCATTCAGTAATTCTAGATTTTAAATAATTAGAAATAATCTCATTTTCACCATTTAAACGAGCACTCTTCATATTCACTACTCTTCTTGATAATAATCTATCATTATTAGCTAAGCAAGAAAGTAATTTCAATTCTCCATCTTCTACTCTCTTATAATTATAAATAGATGGACTAGAAGATACATACATTATTTTCGCATTATGTTGCTTTGCACGATAATCCAAAACATCACAAGCACGATAATAAGGATAATTTTCATTGTTATAATTCAAATTCTCTTCATCAACAACAATGATACAACCTAATTTCTCAAATGGTAAGAAAATACCATTATGAGTAGTAACTAAACAATCACAAGCATTATATTTAACACTCATAAATGCATCATATTTTTCAGATTTAGTATTCTTACTAGTAAGACCAAAGATATTATATCCAATTAAATTTCGTCTTAAATACATTAAAATTTCTTCTTGAAGAATAATAGTAGGACAAGTAATTAACACTTGTTCTCCCTTAATTTTTGCATCCTTTATTATTTCAAGATAAAATGCTGCTTTAAAATCTTCTTTATTAGAATGTAATAAAAAACTCTTATAATTCTTACTTCCTAAGAACATATTAATATTGCTTAATTCATCATAACTAAAGTCATATGGTTTAAGTGCTTTTAATTCCTTATCCTCTTCAAAAATAGTACCTTCTAAATTACTTACTTCTTTAGTATACAATGTCTCATCTTTAACCATATCTTTAATTAAAGAATATGAACATGATACAAATGATTGAATATCATCAATTGAACAACCACTATGAAAAGCTACAAAATCATAAATAGCTTTTCTTTTTATACTTCTAAAATCATTAATCCCACCACTTGCATAATATTTTACAATCTTCTTAGTTCTTCCATAAGTATAATAATCATAATCTAAAGTAATATTCTCTTTCTTCATTTCTTGCTTAACTAAACCAAAATATTTTTTGATTTCATCATTTACAGGAAGTCTCATCTTTCCACCAAATAAATTAGCAAGTTCAGGGTTTAATTTATTATAATCTTTAATTACAATATATTTTCTTGATTGACCCTTTAAAAAAGAAGGAATCATTAATTCTAAAACACTTATTAATGTAACATGCATAGTCTTACTAATATAGAAAGCAAGGTCAATTTGATCCTTTGATAATTCTTGTTCATAATCAAGACAATCTAAAATAGGTTTAGCAAATGATGCAACTTCACTTGTTTCATTTATTTCTAATACATAGCCCATAATAGTTTGAAAACCAAAAGAAACAGTAACACGGGAACCAATACCAACAAAATCTTCAAGACTTTCAGGAATAATATAATCATAAAAATTATTTAATTGATTATTCTTTAAATCTACTACTACTTTTGCAAATTTCATTTTTGTTTTACCTCCTTCTTTAAATATTTATCAAGAAACTCTCATTTTTTATTTTATAATTATATAAATAAATGTATTTATTTATTACTTATATATTTATTTTATCACAAGTTGAGTTATTCTCCAAATATTAAAACATATTCTTAATTAAAAAACTCTCAATTCAATTGATATACCAATTTGACTTGAGAGTTCATTTCTATATTTTTAAAAATTTTGGATAAATAAAGATTTTTATTCAGCTGGTTTAGACTGACTTTGTCTCCAGTTAATAGGAGAAGCATACTCACCTGAATGCATACCATTAATTATTCTTACTAAACAATCATTTAATAATTCAACTTCTTCTTTTTCATCAACAGTAGCTTCAATATGTTCCCCACCAATACCAGAATCATTTGTCAAGTGAACATAAACACCATTAGTAATAAGTGATTGACATCTAAAGAAATATTCAGTTTTCTTAGTAATTCCACTAGATGCAACCGTTAAAATACGAATACCTTTTGATGCTAATACTTTTACAGTTTCATTCCAAGAATTAACATCTTGATCATGAGCTGGTGCATCTGCAACATGAACTAATATCTTAGTTGATGCGGAAGTTGTCCATTGCTTTTCGCTTGCTTCTTTTAAAGCAGTTTGAACAGCTTCTTCAAAATCTCCACCACCATCTGCTCTTTGTTTACCTAAGAATTCAATTTGTTTATTAACATCTTCAGTAAAGTCATTATATCTAGTAACATAATCATCGCCTTTATCGCGATATACCATAGTACTAACTAAAATGCGAACATTGCCATTATCTTGTTTAACCTTCTTAATTACGTCAACAATCTCTGCATTTAAATAACGCATTTCGTCGCCCATTGATCCAGTTGCATCAATAACAAACATAATCTCAATTAAATCACGACTTTTCTCTAATGCTTCAATTGTATATTCTTTATCACCACTTACTTCATCTTCTAATGTAACCATATTATTATCTTTATCAAGATATTCGATATTTAATTTATAATTTTCTTTACTTTCATCACTAAAAATATAACAAACACCACTTGCATCAGCATAAGATGTGAATTTCACATTATCTTCTTCAACTAAATCAACTCTTGCATATGTACCTTTAGGGAACGTAAGTGTAATACGGTTTTTAGTTTTAAAAGCAAATCTTTCATCAAATGCTTTAAATAATCCATCTCCTTCTTGATTTGAAGTAATTAAACCTTTCCAAAAATCAAATTTTTGATTATCAAAAGTTGCAGATGCTGTAAGTTGACCAGCTTGAAGAGTAACATCATTTTCTTCTTCTCCTCCCTCACCTTCAACATAACCTTTTGATGAAGATGAAGAATCATAATATAGATCTCCTAATGGTGCACTACTATAACTTGGATAAGAATCAGCAGCACCACTACAACCAACTAACAATAAAAATAGTACTAGAATAAATATTCTTAAAAATTTTTTCATATATCATTCTCCTTTTTTTAATAATATAACAATTAAAGAGTCAATTTGTCCGGTTTAATAATAGAAATTGTTACAACGGAATAACTATTTTAATAATTCTTCAGTTCTAAATTGTATTATTATGAGATAATCCTATTTTAGATTAAAATTTATCTGAATATTCCCTATTTAGTTGAATAAACCTTTGCATCACCAAATCAATATAAAACTATTTAAAAAATGTGATTTAAGTAGTGCTAGCAGAAGATCCATCAGTAGCTTTTCCACTAGAGAAATCATAACCATCAGGACTATAATAAGACCATTGAGGTAAGCCATAACCTGTAATCTTAGCATTATTCACACTATATTTTCTTAATGCGCACATATCACTACTGTTTCCTTCCACAGTATATAAAGTTACTCCATCACAATAAAGAACAATACCAGTATGACTAGCACCACTTGACTTCATAAACATAATATCACCTGCTTTAGGTGTATATTCTTCTTTATATTTAAACCATCCTCTATCTTGATACCACTGCATACCAATCGATACACTGGCATATTTCGGAATAATTGTAGTTGATACACCAGCTTGATTAGCACACCAACTAACAAACATCGCACACCATGCACCTGGATTAATGCCATACCAAGCACCATACTTAGTATAATTACCACTAGTACCAGTTTTTCCATTTGCATCCATTTCTTGATAACCCACTTCATGAAGAGCAATATTAATAAATCTCACAACAAGTTCTACTCTTTTTATTAATACAACCTCATATTTAGTTTCACCTTTATTGATAGTACAAATACCATCTTTTAATATCTTTAATTTATTATTTTTATATTCAATTAATGAATTATCACTTACAGTTACACCTTTTAATTCATATTCATTATCAACATATAAAACATGATTTAAATTGATTTCTTCTAATGTTTTATGTTTTTCAAGTGTAATAAAACTATTTTTAAGACAACCAATAAATTTATCATTATTTGGTGTAATATCTTTACCATTTCCATCTAAAAATACATTATCAATTAATTTAGTCTGAATAGGATTTAATGTAAATGAATCACTACTATTTAAATTATTAAAATAATATTTTGATGGGATTGTATAGAAAATATTACCAACAACATAACCAACAAAATTAGCTTGATGAGATTCAATTGCATTATTTCTTAAGAATATAAATCTAGAGCAATTCTTAAATTCATTATATGAAACATCAATACAAGCTCCACCTTCTTGATAATTCTTAAAGACAACAGCTCCACTAAATTCATCACCACTTTTCCCACAATTATCAAAATAATTATTCCTTATTGAAACAAAATGGTAAAAATCACATGTATCACTAGAATATGTCCTAAAGAAAATACCAGAATAAACACCATCAGAAAAATAATTATTCAAAAAATTCCAATAACATTCTTTATTAACTTTTCCATTATTTAATCTAACTGCATCTTTTGAAAAACCATTAAATTTATTATTACTAATATTTAAATTATTTGTATTATTAACATTTATCCCACAATCACCAATATTATTAAATTCATTATTAATAATATTTATATTATCATGGAAAATATCTCCATTGACAAATTCAATCAATCCAGTTTGATATTTGTTTGTGGAAACCCAACTAGTATTAACAATTTTAGTATTACTAAATTTATTATTATCAATTGTAATATTTTTATTACCACCTAATAGTTTAATCTTTGAAGAATCTTTTAATAATAATTTAGATATCTTTATATTACTAACACCACTATCAATATTTATAATTAAATCTAA
The DNA here is from genome assembly GCA_017450215.1 of Bacilli bacterium. Lineage (GTDB taxonomy): Bacteria > Bacillota_I > Bacilli_A > ML615J-28 > CAG-698 > RGIG3506. Next base: position 18,928 of record JAFSVH010000083.1, read on the forward strand.
TTCTTGATTTAAATCACCAACAATCTTAATATTTGATTTATTTATATTAACTTCATTATCAATTAAAGAATTAATCTTTATAATATCGTTATCAATAGCTTTATCAATTGCATCTTTTAAAGATGAAAATAAATTAACATTATAATAATATCTAACATTTCCAATCATTACTTCTTGATTATTATTATACCCATCATAATTTGCATTAACAACTAATATCTCACTATCTTCAATTAATTCTTTTTTTATTACATTAATATCAAATATTTTATATAATTCTTCATCATATAAATATTTAATAATTATTTTTGTTTTTCCTTCTTTTAAGCCTTTTATTATTTTAGTATCTTCATCATAAGAAATAATATTATTATCCTCTATTTCAATAATTACATCTTTATTATTAACATTTAATACAAATTCTTCCCCAACAAATAATTCATCTAATGCATCAATCAATAATAATTCAGATGGTTTTTTATAAATTATACAATTTAAAAAAACAATTTCTTTATCATCATACATTAATGATATTTTAGTACTACCTTTTTTTTTAGGATGTATAACATCATCATAAATATCAATAATATCATCATTATAATCAAATGTTACATTTACATTTGATTCATAATCTATTTTTATTGTTTCATTTAATTCAATACAAATATCATTTGTATTTAATACAATATTAAATTCTTCATTATTAATTCCTTGATTATCAATTATTTGATTATCAATTATTTGATTATCAATTATTTGATTATTTTCATCATCTTTTATTATATATTCACATGAAGAAAGAAATAATAAAGAAAATGCAATAATAAAGATTCTTATATAATTTTTCATAATTTCACCTAATAATTACATATAATTCTATTATCATTTTACCATTTTTATAATCAACTATCAATATACTTATTGATATAAAAAAAAGTTAACAATAAATGCTAACTTTCTTTAAATTAATGATAGAGCCGACATTTTTAATGTGAATAAATTTATTTAGTTTCATTATCTTTTTAGAAATTCCTTAATGCCCTGTTCTGCTGCCCGTCTCATTTTATATTCTCTTATATTATTTTCATCTCCATTTATAAATGCATTAATACGACCATTATTGGCACCAGAAGCATGAGGAATTCTTAATATTAATTTATTATCTTTTTTTAGTTCATCGCATTTATCTAAAATATTAATTACAGATGTACCTAAAGCAATAATTATTGTACCATCATTATATTTGTTAAAGTCGTCTTTAAATATATTAAAATTATCTTTTAATATCTTATTTTTCTTTATTTGATTATAAGTTATTTTGCTAATAAAAAAGTTTCTATTTCTATGCCTACTATCAAAATCATTCTTATAGCATTCTATTTCTTCTGGTTTATTTAACACTTCAGGTATATAACCATCATATTGAACTACAGAAAATGGTAAAATTGAAGTATGATTCACCTTTTCAAAATCAGAATCCCACATATTATCAAATTTAATATCAATTTTTTTTGAAATTCACCAGTTTTATCTAAAGATTTTAACATTCTTTTTATATTATCTCTCATTTGTCCTGCAAAAGAACAATTCCGATTGTTTTCTTTTATATTTTTATTCATACAATAATAATTATTTTGCGTTGGCCCTGGTGAAATACCAACAATAACAATTTTTGCATCTTCATTAAAATAATGTATATTAAATATATCATTACTTATTATTGAATAGTTCATTTCATCCTCCATTTTTTTATATAAAATGTTCAACTAACAAAAACATTAGTTGAACATTTTTAGTTCTTATTTTACATATACTTTCTTTAATCTAGCAAATCTTGGTAGATTATTTTCAAGTGGGAATTTAGGATCACCTTGAATTAATGGTAATGCATACTTAACAAATTCATCTTTTACATCATTACCTTCTTCATTAATCCATTCAAGTGGTACTTTCTTTTCTGCATTAGCAGCTAAAGCAACATCTAATAAGATATATTCAATTGCATAATCTTCTTTTGTTCTCTTGAAGCAAACCATCTTATCTGTTTCACCACGACAAGCAGCCTTAACAGCTTCACTACCTGCATTGAATGCTTCTTCAATATCACGTCCACTACCAACATGAGCACCGCATCTTTGCATTAATGAGAATTCAATTGATCTAACTTTGCAACCTAATTTTTCTTTTAATAGATTGCCTAATCCACTAGCAACACCACCTAATTGTGCATGTCCAAATGAATCATGACTAACATCATTAAAACTTTCTGCAATCAATTTACCATTCTTATCATGAATACCTTCAGATACACATACCATTACATGGTTCTTCTTTTCTTTTAATGCTTTTACATCATTTAAGAACTTATCAATATCAAAATCTTTTTCAGGTAAATAGATTAGATCTGGACCAAAACCACCAACTGAAGCAAGCTTTGATGCAGCAGTCAACCAACCAGCATTTCTACCCATTACTTCAATAACACAAATTAATGGAGTATCATATACTGACATATCTTTATATACTTCCATGCAAGTTGTAGCAACATATCTAGCAGCAGAACCATAACCAGGGCAATGGTCAGTTGTTGCTAAATCATTGTCAATAGTTTTTGGAACACCAATAACATTACATTCATATTTTACTGATTGTAAGAATTTACTAATCTTATTGCATGTATCCATTGAGTCATTTCCACCATTATAGAAGAAATAACGAATATTATATTTCTTAAAAACTTCAAGTAATCTCTTGTAATCTGTATCATCAACACTTACATCTTTTAGCTTATATCTAACTGAACCAAGTTCACTAGATGGAGTATTCTTAAGTAATTCTAATTCATGAACATCTTCTTTACGAATATCAAAGAATTTCTCTTCTAAAATACCTCTAATACCATGTTCAGCACCATAAATTTCAGTAATGTTTTCTTGCTTTAATGCTTCTAAAAAAACACCAGCAGCTGAAGCATTAATAACAGAAGTTGGTCCACCTGATTGACCAAAAATACAAGCACCTTTTAAATTTTTCATTTTTATTTCCCTCCTATTTTTCATACCTTAACCATTATACTCTTTTTTTATTTCTCTTTCAAGGTTTTATTTCTTATTAATATACGCTTAATATTTATATTTATTAAATATATTAAAAAAGTAACAAACAAAAAAGCACAAGGTGTAATTATTGGCATAATAAATATTGCAATATCATGATTAATTATTCCAAATGGATCTTCAACAACAAAAAACCAATTATATAATTTACCACCTTCTAGCATTCCGTTATAACACCAATTACCAATTAGTGCCCAAACAGTCATACCAACTATTACTACAAGATCATACTTCATTTCTTTATAATTCATACAACTTCGTTCAAATATCAAAACTAATAAACCATAAATCATCATCACCATATGGTAAGATAGTGTTTGAATAACACGATAGCACAAAGGATGTACTGCATGCCACATAACACCTGCAGGATAAAAGAAATAAATCATATTAGATATTAATCCAAGCATCGCAAAAGCATATTTAAATCGATCTAATTTCTTTATATGCCTACTTAAAAAAGACATAACACACATACAAGTGCAAGCATGAAATGGTAGCTTTTCAATATCAATCTCACCATATGCTAAAGGCATTAAAAAGAAATCTAATGCATACATAATAATAGCAATATCAAGTACAATATTAATTGTTTTAATTGCATCAATCTTTTTCTTTTTAATTAATATAATTAAACAAGTAGTAATACATATACCAATTAATATATATATTAAATGATATAGACCAAAACAAGTAAAAATAATTCCACCTTTTTTATCTTCTAATAAATTATGAAGTATATCGTACATATTTATCTCCCCATATTTTTACATCTATTACAACTATTACATTACTATCTTTTATCAAAAATTAAAAACTCAGCATCGTTTTTACCTTTCCAAAAATATAAAGGTAAATTATAAGCTTTTAGTTCTGATGCAAAAAAATTATCAAAAAAATACTCCTGATAATTCGTTTCTTGCATTCTTACCTACAAATGTTGACATAATAATATCACTCTGATATGCAAAGAAACCAAAGTCCATCAAATGCAATCTATATTCATTATTTTTATCTCATTTGTACAAATTATAATCAAAAAAATTACACTAAATGCACAAAATAAGAGTTTCTAGATAAATTCCTAGAAATTCTTATGTTTTTTTTGTATATTTTCTCCAATCACAATATAATTTTACACAATTTTAAAAGTAATTGCACGAAAAAAATACACAATGTGAAAAGTAAATTAATGAAAAAAGTGCACAACTTTGAAAGTAAATTGTGCACAATGATATATTTATCTATCATTCCTTAGTCAAATAGATAGTTCTATTTATACAACATATACTTTCCACATGCTAATAAAAAACGAACCCGCCTAGAAACATATCAGCTCAAAAATGCACATGATAGAGTCATTTTTCCATCATATGTATTTTGATGTATTAAATTATTCAGTATTACTTATTAATTAGAACACTATTTAAAATTTCAATCAATTCATTATTTTGAATAATATGAACATTTGTCATATTCCAATATGATCTATACTCCATACCTTCATAAGGTTCAAAATCAATACATATTATCATACATTTCTTCAGGTTTAGACTCGGCTGTTAATAAAGTAATAGCTACTAAAGTATTGTTAGATATAATTAATATACCTCTTTATACTCCTATTTCCTTCTTTTTGAACCTGTTCCAAAATGGAACAAGTTGAACTACCGAGGATTCCTCGGTTGCTGAAATGCTCAGTTCTTTTTCAGCAATAATGTTTTTTATGTGTAATCCAATATTATCAGTTGATACATCAAATATATTCATAATTAAGTCCTACATCATATTATAAATCATATTTACTTCATGAATGCCATCTTCATCTACTACATCAGTTTCAACAAATCCAACCTTCTCATAGACATGTTTAGCATGCTCATTACCAAATAAATATGTAGTAGTCATTTCTTTTAGATTGTAATTAATTTTCAAATAATCAATCAATTCAATTAAAACTTTTGTTCCTACCCCTTTGTTTTGATATCTATTATCAATACCAAAGTGCCATAAGAAATAACAACTCTTATCATATTCTCTTAATTGAGCAAAGCCAACTAATATATCATCATTAAAAATATCAAATGATAATACATTATCAAAAGAGAATGCTTTATTTATTTCCTCAATAGATCCTACTTCTTTTAATTCTTCAGGAGTTAATGAAATATTAAATCCTTTTGATTCTGTAATTCTCATAAAATCTCCTTTTATTAAAAAAGCCTATAAAGCTTTTATATATTCATAGACTTTCTCAGACCACTGCCAAATATCTTTGCAGTCGCTTTCTAAATAATATACTTTAGTTATTAAATTTGTTGGTACATATATTTCTAATTCTTCTTTATAACATTTAGGAATTATTATAGCATGAACCCAATCTTTTAATATTACTTCATCTTTAATTTTTAAAGGCAATACACCATCAAATACTGCATTGGGATGATTAATTAATTTATCATATTTAAAGAAAAATCTGATACCCGGAGCAAAATGAATGCTTAAGTCATCATCGTTGGGGTATCTTTTAAGATTCCTCTCCATTACTAATCTATCACCAGCTTGACAATTACCCCAAGCAAACATTATATAATCAAAATAATCTACTGGATCATTAGCCGCATTTCTAGATTCATTTTTCAAGTCCTCTGCACTAATATTACGAGCTAAAACTGGGGATAATAGGCTGCCAGATTTGAGTATACTTTTGGCATTATCAAGTGATGTTGTATGACAAACAAAATCAGTCATACATCCCTTATATTTTGGGCATGCAGTACATTCAGTTATCTTTTTCGGTGGAGATAATCTATCATTGTTATTATAAATAACTTTATAATTATTTATTGCCTCTAAAATATTATTATCAGCTTCTATGACACAATCTCTTCCATTTGATTCTTCATACTTAATAAAATCAAATATTGTTTGAATTTCCCATTTTGTAACATTTGGATAGTTAGATAACTTTTTATAAAATACCCCATCCCAACATTCAGTTATATCAAAGTTTCCTATCTTAATAATCATATTTCTATTTCTCCAAGCTAAGTGATGCAATACTTTCGACATATTAACTGTAATTGCACAGTTTTTGAATAAATCACTTATCATTTCTAATATTTTAGCTATATATTTTTATTATAACCCAAACTCTTCTTTAATCATTTCAGCTACTATAGCAGCATCTAAGTTAGTATTGTCAATTCTTAAATAATTGTCAAATTTTATTTCTCCTTCATAACTTGCACAACGATGTTTTTTATCATCATTAATTAATCTTTGATTAGAAATCTCTATATTCTTTTTTGAAGGTTTATTTTTAATTCTATTTTCCGTTATATTTCTTTCTAATCTAACTTCTTGTGGAGCGATTAATTCAACATAATAGAATTCTGTATTATATGGTTCAAATATACTTTTAACATGTTCAAGGTAATCCCAATCTGATTTCATGTCAAAATCCATCATCATTGTAAATATCATTCCATATTTACCAGATTTAGCAAAATGTTTAAAAACAAGTTCACGCATATCCCATATTATTTCACCATTAAATTCCCCAAAGATTTCAAGTACTGGTTCTATTGACATATGATTGTGAAACAATCTTAAAGCAGTTATTTTCATCAATTCTTGGCCTACAGTCATTTTTCCTACTGCAGCATCGCCTATTAGAAATACTAATTTCATTATTATCCGTCACCTCCGATATTATTCTTTAAATAATAAATAGCTCACATCAAAATATTCAATTAATTTTATAATATTTTGAAATGAAGCATTATATAGAATATCATCGCTAGAATTATACTTTCTTAACGTATTTAAGCTTAATGAAGTAGCTTTACATAAATCATTTAAGGAACATCGCCTTTCTTCACATAGTATTCTTAATATTGTTTTTTCTTTTTCCTTTTTATGGAAGTAATCAACCAATGAAGAAAAATCCATTTCATGATAAATAGAATATATATTCATCATTTCTTCAAAAGGTAATTTTAAGAAAAGATACACAAATGGCTTTTTTGTTTTAATATGCAAATCAAAATAGTTTTGACCGCACCAATATGCATCGTTGTATATGCCATAACTATTATCTTCTTTAGTTTCAAAACCTGTAATAGAAAATAATAGCTGTTCTATTGGCTTATTAAATAATTCATTATATTTATCTTTTTCAATTGCAGTTATAAATGAGCTTTTTGAAAGCATATTTGTAAATGATTTAAAATTAATCTTATTTCTAACTGCTAATACAAATAACCTTGAAAATGTTTCTCTTAAATTATCTAATTCATAATCATTCATTATCCATCACCAAATCTCTAAGTCTAATTCCTTTTTTATACCTATCAGCTTCTAATAAATCAGTAAAAATCTTATCTGCATCACTTTTTCTTTTATAATAGTCATCTTGACTTTTTTCAGATACTTCTTGACAATCAATAAACTTTATAAGTTTGAACGCTCTTTTTGATATTAGAACATATTGTTTACCTAAGTATCCTGCTTTAAAAATCGAATTCAATGATTCAAGAGTTATTTCACTTCTAACAAAAGCTTCAGGAAAATGGAAATAACTATCATCAGCACGATATCCAATTACAACATCATAATCACTAACTTTAAGTAAATATTTATCTTCAAGATATTTTAATTCTTTTGGATAATTATTTCTTAAGCTACTTGATAATTCTCTATTATGCATTAATAAGCTAACCCAATATAAAACATCATTGAATGGTGGTTTAGTTAAATCAAGAATTTTTAATCTATCATCTCTTAAACTATATTTATTAATATATCCTTTACCACTTCTTTTTGCAGCCCATTCTTTAGCAAGTCCTTTATTAGTTGTGCAATAAAAACCAAGTCCATAATCATTGTGAATATTCCTTTTTAAATATTCTGGTTCTTTTATTATAAATTCACTACCATGATATAAAATTCTTTCCATAATCTATATTGTGTACATATCTTTACTATTTTGATGTACTACAATACACCAAAACATAATTTTTACATACACTTCCCTTTCGTTTTCATTATATCAGTAAATATTGAATAATGCAACAAAAAACACCTCAAGATTTCTCTTAAGGTGCATTATATTACTTCTTTAAAGTTAAAGTTGTAACTGATTCTACGTGCTAATAAAAAACGAACCCGCCTAGAAACATATCTGCTCAAAAATGCATATGATAGAGCTATTTTCCCATCATATGTATTTTGATGTAATAAATTATTCAGTATTACTTATTAATTAGAATACTATTTAAAATTTCAATCAATTCATTGTTTTGAATAATTTGAACATTTGTCATATTCCAATATGATCTATACTCCATGCCATCATAAGGTTCAAAATCAATATATATTATCATGCATTTTCTATGTCAGTATCCAGGATATTCTTGAAAAACAATGTCAATAAACGCTCCTTTTACTTCGGACACTTTAAATACTTGTATTCTATTATTCTTATAATCATATATTATTAATTCATCATCGTTAATAGCGAGCTTTTTTCCGTACCTTTTTTTATTTATAGTCCATGTTATTAAAAAGGTGATTGCAATTACCGCAAAAATAACTAAAAAAGCGATTATACCAGTCGATTTATTGAATAATAAAAAAATACCAAAAACAAGTGATAAAAATGAATTAACTAAAAACACATACTTATGACCTGTAATGTAATAACTTTTCAATTCTTTATCTGTTAAATCATATTTCATTTTAATACTCCATTTATAACTACATTATTATTTAAAAATATAACGGATACTTGCTTACTTGACAACTCGATTGATTTTATAGATGAATAGGATATTTTAAGAACCAATCAAATACTTTAAATACGTATGTTACAACTTTTTTTAGTTCTTATTCCCAGCCCGGTTCGTTAACGCGCATACTGTCTCAACGTGTAAATCAATTATACGCAGTCGAGTGAATAAGTTTGTGATTTTTATTAATCACTTTTAGAAATATATTTAAGTCTTGGATTACAAAAAATATCGGTTTCAACAACTTGACATTTTTCGTTTTTTAAACAGCAAATTAAAGCGTCAATCTTATCAGTTCTATTTACAACTACTAGATTATAAATTATATCATTGCCTCTTAAAAACAAGTTAACGTAATCCTGATCATCACTAAAAATTATTGAATTATTTAAAGGAATTCCTTTTATTACATTGTTATTTATAGATAGCTCTTTATCAACTATTGCGAAATCAATTAATTCTTTAACTTCATATTTCTTTTCAAAATATGATTTAAAAGACATATGGTCTGCTGATATATACATTTTTACTTCATCGTTTTCAAAATCAAACATGTTACTAAAATCTATTCTTTTTTTATTATCAGCAAGCGTTGTCTTACAATCACTTATAGTTTCAAATAAATATATGCTATTATCTAGATTACAAGATGTTCTTATTGATATGTAATTACCCCATGTTGTATTAAACAAGAAATCATCATATTTTTCTGTTTTATTAACATCAAGTAAATATCCATCATGAAATCCACCAGCACACTGATATAAAGCTTGAAAATCCTCTTCACTTTTAATATTTGTATATTCTTCTGGCATTTCATTTCTTATAAAAGTTTTTGCATATTCAATTTGTTCATTAGTAAATTTACCAATTTTACACCTAAATATATCTATTTTTTTATCCCATATAGATTTAAAACTCTCTTTAAATACGCTATAACCTTTTGAATCGTAATCAACCAAAAGAATATTTGCAAATTCATGATGATTAGTAAATGTCCAATAACGAATTTTTACTAACTTAGAAAGTGCTTCATCGAATACAACTCCCCATGATGACCATCCAGAATATTTTAATAATAAAACAGGAGAATAATATACCCTATCATCGCTATTCAAAACTTTTGCATACATAGAAACACCTCCTTGTAGATTATATAATTTTATTTTTTTATTTTATCACTGCGTTGAAGCAAAGCAATTGATTCGACGATGCACTCAAAGATGCGCAGTCTAGGGAATAGGTTAGCAATATTATTTATTCATAATTTCATCTAAATCTTTTGAAATCGAAACAATATATTTAGATTTGGCAGTATAACTAACTAATACTGACCCCTTAATACTTTTTGCTAATTCATTGTAGTATTTTTTAACTGGAAGATAAAATCCATCTTTATAAACATCATGTTTAAAACAATAAATAGCTTTTACTTTTTTTCCATTATTGTCAATTAATTGCAACTTAAGATGTTTCAATTCTTTAATATAGCTTCTATGTTTTGCTACTATTTTTGGAGTAGCTTTAATAATAGCAAATTCAGAAGTAATTATTTCTTCTTTTATCAATCTAGAATATTTTAAACCACGAAATATATATCCTAATTTTCCTGTTTCTACTATATTATTGAATCTAATCTCATTTTCTCTATTTTCTAATGACAATAATTCTTCTCGATAATTACCACTTGTTGAAAATAATAATTTGTTTGCTTGTTCTTCACTAATATTGAATTTTTTCATTAAGATAATAAGCACTTTTTCTTTTTCTGATTTATTAAGTCCTTGCGGATTATTTAAATCTTTTTTAGGCGCTACTTTTTTTATTATCTTATTCTTTATTTCGTATATTTTATAGTTTTTTAGTAATGCATAGTTCATAATCATTACCTCTTACTTATATTATTATTTCACTTTATCACTGCGTTGAAGTAAAGCGACTGATTCATTTGTCTAATGCGACGTAAGTCAAAGTCCATTAGAGAAATATTTTTTGTTTCAAAAAATATAACAAACTATATACTATATTATACCATAAAAAATAGCCTATTTCTAGGCTATCATTCCGAATGATGTCATTGCTTCCACAAT
>JAFSVH010000007.1 GCA_017450215.1 Bacilli bacterium
AAAAATATTAGATATAGGGGTAGTTTACAAAATTATTTAATTGATACTGGAAAGGATGTTATTTTAGTAGATACAGGTCTTCCGGTTGGTACACCTGAAGAAGCACCAGATGAAAATAGTGTTGCTTATACTGGAAAAAATACAAAAGATTATATTAGAGCACTACATGATGCAGGTTATAAAGAAGAGCAAGTAACTAAAATATTGTTAACTCATAGACATAATGATCATTCAGGATGCTTAAATAATTTTCCTAATGCTAAAATCTATGTAAATAGAGAAGAATTAAATGCAGAAGAATTAAAGGGTATAAATAATATTATTCCAGTTGATTTTACAGATGGAGTCTATAAGAATTTTCCTGATTCACAAAAAATAGTAAATGGAGTTTATATGATAAAAGCTAAAGGACATACAAAAGGTAATTCTTTAGTTATTGCTGAGGATAAAACTGAAGGATTATATTATATGTTTGAGGCTGATATTACTTATGTAGATGAAGCACTATATCAAAATAAATTATCTGTTGTTTATGATGATTTAAAGGAAGCAAGAATTACTTTAGATAGAGTAAGAGAATTTGTTACTAATAATCCAACAGTATATATGGGAACTCATACTCCTCAGGGTGTTGAAAATTTGGAAGCTAAAAGAATAATTGATTTAAATAATCCTGTTGAAACTATTCCTGTAGGTGATATTACCTTTAAAACTAAAACAGGTAAATATGTATGTTCAGTATGTGGATATGTATATGACCCAAATGAACATGATGGTGTATTATTTGAAGATTTACCAGATGATTGGGTATGTCCAAGATGTAAAAGAAGCAAAGATAAATTTAATGCTGCATAAAAAAGTCATAGAAGGAGGAAATATAATGACAAAAGTAGAATTATTAAAAGGATTTGCAAAAGGATGGTTTGGCAATAGCCAACAGCATTCGATTCATGCTCAAATTTTAGCACAAAGAGGATTTAAGAAATTAGCTGATAAAATTATGGCTGAATCAGAAGAAGAATGGAATGAGGCAAAGGAAGTTAACGCTAGACTAATTGAACTAGGCGAAATGCCAGTTGTAGCTATTGAAGAATATCCAGTAATTTGTGATGTTAAAGAAATGCTTGAATATGATTGTAAAGATAGCGCTGAAGCTCTTCCAATGATGAGTAAATGCTTATCTATGTTTGAAGATGATTATGTAACTAAAGCAATGATTCAAAAATTTATAATTGATGAACAAGAGCACTTTAATTGGGTTAAGCAACATCTTAATTTAATAAAAGAGATTGGATATGAAAATTATTTAATTGAAATGTTAGGTGATTAATAATGACAAATGTAGAAAGAACATATAAATTTCTAAACGATGCAGGATGCTATTTTTTAGCAACTGTTGAAAATGATCAGCCTAGAGTTAGAGCTTTTGGAACGATTTTATGTGATGGAAAGAAGTTATATATTCAATCTGGTAAATCTAAAAATGTTTCAAAACAAATATTTAATAATCCTAAAGTAGAAATATGTGCTTGTAAGGGTGCAGAATGGATTAGAATTGAATGTGAGCTTAAAGAGGCTGATGATAGAAATTTAAGAGTTAAAATGCTTGAAATAATGCCATCTTTAAGATCTATGTATAATGAAGATGATGGAAATATGGTTATGTTTGAAATAAGTAATGCAAAAGTAACATTTGCTTCATTTACTGCTCCATCAGAAACAGT
>JAFSVH010000008.1 GCA_017450215.1 Bacilli bacterium
ATTTTTCCCTGATTATTGTAGCGAAAAAGTAACAGAAGAATTAGAAGATTTAATTTGGGAAGGTAAAGCTCATTATCCTATTAGAGAAAGTATTCAAATGACAATGCGATTAGATTGTAATGGTTCAGCATATATGTTTGACTTTTCTAAAACTAAATTTGAAGCTTTTATTGAATTTCTAATTAATGTAGAAGATTATTTTTATAATCATCCTGAACCAATTTAAGGTGAATAAAAATGGCTAAGTTTTTTGTAGTAAGTGATATTCATGGATATTTTGATGCTTTCCTATCCAGTCTAAAAAAGGCTGGATGGGATAGTGAAAATCCAGACCATTATATTATTTCTTGTGGAGATAATTGGGATAGAGGCAAAAAAAATACAGATGTATTCCATTTTCTTAATTTAGCTCCACGAACAATTTTAATTAGAGGGAATCATGAATCATTATTTGAAGAATGTTGTAATCGTGGTTATCCACAAAATCATGATATCTCTAATGGAACTTATGGTACTATTATGGAATTGGGCGACCCATTGCATCAAGATAAACCTTTTAATGAAAGCTCTATTTATGCTATGAATCGTGTAGAGCTATTTCTTAAGAAAATGGTTGATTATTTTGAAACAGAAAAATATATTTTTGTGCATGGTTATATTCCTGTAATTACAGAAGATTTACCAGTTTATTATACTAGGAATAGAACATATCAAAAAGACTATTTATGGCGTAATTCTCATTATGTAGATTGGGAACAAGCTCGATGGTTAAATGGAATTGATATGGCAATGAAGTATAAGATTTTAGAAGATAATAAAACAATTGTATTTGGTCATTGGCATTGTAGTTATGCTCATTCACTAGCAGAAAACATACCTGAATTTGGCGAAGATTCAAATTTTGACCCTTATTATGGTGATGGTTTTATTGCAATTGATGGTTGTACTGCTTATAGTGGTCAAGTAAATGTAATTGTTTTAGAAGATAATTTTATAACTAAAGATGGTGTGAATAATGAATAATCAAAATTTTCGTCTTTTTCAGCTTCATATTGGTGATGAATTTGTTGTTACAGAAGAGCAATTATATGAAGTTTTTGATGTGCAAGCAAGAATGGCAAGTACATCTTTTATGAGATTTAAGTTAGTATCAATTTATAAAAAAGTAATTTGGTATAAGCTTAATACTTGGTTTAAGAAATATTATCAAATTAGAGTAATTTCTAATGGAGGTTGGTAATAATGTTATCTCCATTTTCTGCTGCTGAATTAGGATTAGATTTTACTCATAAAATTACTTTAGAATTACCTAAAAAGTTTAAAATTGTTTTTGAAAATGATGGTACAAGTAAATCTTATGTTTATACAGAATTTAAGCATCTTGTAAAAGATGAAACCAAGTCAAATTATTATTGGGATTATTATTGGGAAAAGTCATCAAATATACCACTTACCACTTTAAATAGTAATAAACATTATTATTTTTCTCCTAGTTTTGATACTTATGAATCTCTTTATAATAATTTAAATTTATTGAAAAAAGGTAAGAGCTTAAAATTTTTAGGCACAGTAATTAATAAAGAAGAATTATATAATACGAATTATGAATTAGGTTCAATTGTTTTTTGTGAAAAAGATAATAATACATATGCACTTACATATAAAGGGGGGGAAGTAATACAAAGTGATATTACTTTATCAACTAAATGGTTAGAAACTTTAAATGAACAATCAATGAATAAAAATAATGAGCCTACTTTTCATGAAGAAAGTTATTGGGAGTATGTCGAGGTAAAGAAATGAAAGAGAAGATTAGAGGATTGACCTCAGATGAAATAACAGGAATTTCAGTTGTTGTTCATACTATTTATGGCGATTTTGAAATTAAAACTTGTGGTAAAATTAAAGAATGTACGTTTGAACAAAATATAGAAAATATGGATGTTATAGGAAGTAAATATTTTCTTAAAATTCCAACTAAAGTTTGTTTTAATTTGTTTTCTGCTACTGATAAAGGATATAAATATATTTTTTCATCTGGATTTTGGGAAAAATTTAAAAATATACTTGACAAAGAATCCCAAGAGCGCTATAATAAGGGAGTAGAATAAAATAACAAATAGTGAATATTTGTTTTACTATGCTGGTTTTCGTGAATTAGCACAATACCTAGTACATACTAGGACAGAAGATGAAACAAGGTATGTAACTCCTAATGGAGAGGAATATATGGATGAAGAAGAAGCTATTGAGCATACTATAAAATGGCTTAATCAAGAACATATAGATAAGGAGGATTAATATGATTAATTTTGAGCCAGAAGTATATACTTATATTAAGAAAAATGTAACAACACAAGATGATG
>JAFSVH010000084.1 GCA_017450215.1 Bacilli bacterium
ACTACTGATTTTGAAATTGCTAAAATTATACAAAAATATGATAAAAATTGTTGGAAATATGCTGAAATTATTCCTCCTGATGATAATTATGTAATTTTAGTTCATTGTAGAATCAAAAAGAAAGATAAAAATTTCTTTGAGCAAACTATTTTCCCTGAATTACATAGGGTACTTCTTATCAAGTATGGAGAAAGATATACCAAAATTTGTAATATATTAGAAGCAATTGTAGCATCTTCTAAAGAGAAACGATTAGGACGAGAAGGTGGTACATAATGATTACAATATATAAATGTGAAGAATGTGGGAAACAATTTACAGGTGGCAATGCTTTTTATAATTGTTTAACACATGAAAGTGTTTGTAAATTAGATAATAATGGCAAACTTAAACGAGAATTATTAAAGACATTAGCTGAACCTTGTGGTTATTGTGATTATTCATGGTATGTTTATGGATGTGAAAGAGAATGTGATAAACCACAATGTAATTACATGAATGATTGGAAAGATTTTAATCCAAAGAAAGATTGATTAAAAGGAGATATATTTATTATGAACCCAATGGTTGAAACTATTCAAGAACTTACTAGATGGTATGACCTTTTTAATGAGCATTATTTTGAAAATAAGCTCCCTCCTGCTATGATTACAGTACAGAAAACTCGTCAAGGTAATCTTGGTCATTTTACACCTTGGTATAGCTGGGTTAGTGTTGATGAAGATGAAGCAAAAGATGAAAAGAATAATTATTGTGAAATTAATTTAGCTGCACAAGCTCTTAATCGTCCAGCAGAAGAAATTGGATGCACAATGGTTCATGAAATGACGCATTATGACCTATTTTTACAGGGTGTTAAAAATTGTTCTGGTAAAATTCATAATAAGAAATTTAAGGCAGCAGCAGAATCCCATGATATGATTGTTGAGCGAGATAAAAAAGTCGGCTGGGGCGTAACAATGCCTAATGATAACATGAAGAAATTTATTAATGATGTTATTAAGCCAGATATGAATAAGATTCATTATTTCCGTGAGGATATGGCAAGAGAGCCAAAGGCAAAGGAACTTCATCCAGTATATCATGTATTTTGTGAAAGTTGTGGTAAGAAGTTTGATTACAAGCCTAAGAAGAAGGATAAAGATAATTTCGATTTTATGAATGACTTTGGTTTTGTTTGTAAGGCTTGTGGTACAGAAATGCAAATTGAAGAAGATGAAGCGTAATGAGAATTTATTCTTATCTGATACAAAAGTAATAGAATTTAAACATTTTTGTGAAAGTGTCAAAAAGCGTGATATATATTCAATACCTATTGTTGACCGTATCTTTAGAAAATATATGGAAGATAAATTTTTTGAAGATATTAAAACATATGGTACTAAAAAAGTTGTATTGCCAAAAGAATTAGAGGAAAAATATTTAAAAATATGAATGAATATAGAAAAATTTATACTCGTTGGTATGATAATAATGAATTAAATATAGATAAATATCGTAAAGAATTAGGTGAATTTAAAGTAATTGAACAGTTATTAGAAGATGCATGGACGGATGTTTTTATTGGTGCTGATAAAAATGGAGATATTTATCTTATAAATGGAACAGAAGTATGCGGATATATGGGTGGTATTAATTATGATGTAAAGAAAATTGAGGCACTTTGCTTGAAAGGTTAAATATAATGGGGATTAAATATTATGATATTGGAGTAAATATTTTTAGTAAACAATTTAAACTTACTCCTTTGGGAATTGTAGATAATTGTAGGGGAAATAAGGAAATTGGTTTGGTAATAATTAGCAATAATATGGCTGAATCTTATAAAACATATGAATTTCTACAACTAACTAATCATTTTATTAAACCTTATCCTTATATTTATGGAACAGTAGGTATTCATCCGCATAATGCCGATAAAGCAAAGAAAGAAGATTTTAATACTTTAAAAGAATATATTAATAATGTTCCTCAAATTGTTGCTATTGGAGAATGTGGACTAGATTATGACAGAAATTTTTCCACACGAGAGAACCAAATTAGATGTTTTGAGAAACAAATATGTTTAGCAGAAGAATTAAA
>JAFSVH010000085.1 GCA_017450215.1 Bacilli bacterium
ACTTAATCCAGCTGCTAATACATTAGTTAATACTCCAATCTATGGAATGCCTGTATTAAATGTTAATGATGCTAAAGAAATCTACATCTTTAATTATGATACTAAACCTGGTTATGCTGGTGTAGATAATCCAATTTATAAACGAGAAAATGGTGTTCACTTATTCTTAGGTAATGCTAGTGATACATTGACTAACGTTTTAAACGAATTAAATGAAACAAAATAGAATTCATTTTAAAGACTATTTCTTAGTTAAAAAAAACTAATGTAATAGTCTTTTTTTAATGATGTTAAGATTGTGTTAATATCAATATTAAATGTCCTTTATATTCTACTCTTTTACATTATAACACTATCATTTGTCTTTGTTGACATTACAATAGGTCATATATTATACCATTCCTAATGACATTGGATACATATGTTTCAATTCTATTATTCTCTTCTTTATCTTCCTAATAATCACTTTTTGTTATATTAATCACCTTACATTCTTTACTATTACCTTTTTTTATTATATAATGAAAACAGTATATGGTGAAAATATGAAAAAAGAAAAGAATACAAAAGTCATAATATCACCTTACATATATATAATGTTATCCTTTTTAGGGGTAATCATACTAGGATCAATATTATTATATCTTCCTATTTCTTTACAAGATGGCGTGACTCTTCCATACATTGATTCATTATTTCTATCTGCTTCTGCTACCTGTGTTACAGGCTTATCAACGATCGCAAACATTAATGAAACATTTACTTATTTTGGTAAAATTGTCCTTATCTTTCTAATGGAAATAGGTGGATTATCAATAGTAACAATTGCATCTTTCTTGTTAGTTTTATTTGGGAAAAAAATGGGCTTTTCTTCTAAATTTTTCTTAACAAGTGCATTAAACCAAAATTCACAAAAAGGCATCATTGTTTTCTTAAAAAAAGTAGTATTCATGTCTTTAATAATTCAAGGCTTATTCTTAATATTTAATACAATAATATTGTCTAAATATTATGACAACTTCATTAGCCTTTTTGGTGTTGCAATTTTCCATACAGTATCTAGCTTTAATAATGCTGGATTTGATATATTTGGTTCATCAAGTATGATTAATTATTCAACTGATATTTGGCTAAATATCACGACAATGCTAGAAATTGTTTTAGGTGGTTTAGGCTTTTTGGTATTAGGTGAAATAATTCTTCTTCCTTTTCAAAAAAGACTATCATTTCATAGTAAGGTTGTATTATTATTCACATTGGTGTTAATACTAATACCAATGGTCATCTTTAGATTTACTATGAACATAACATGGCTTGAAGCTTTATTCACTTCAGTTACAGCGAGAACTGCTGGTTTCACAACCATTGATTTTGCAACAAAAATGAATGAAACAGCAGCTTATCCAATAATGTTAATCTTAATGTTCATTGGTGCTTCACCAGGTTCTACTGGTGGTGGTGTTAAGACTACGACATTTTTTACAATTATTATTACAATTATTTATGCTTGTATTGGAAAAAAACCAAAAGCATTTAAGCGGAACATAGCACAAGAATCAATAACAAAATCATTCGCACTTATAATGATTTCGCTGGCTTACGTTTTAACATTAATAGTTCTATTAAAAATATTTGAAAGAGCAATACCATTCACATCATTAATGTTTGAAGCATTCTCTGCCTTTGGTACTGTTGGTGTATCTATGGGTATAACTCAATCACTAACAATAGCAAGTAAAATTTTAATCATTATTACAATGTTCGTTGGTCGAATTGGTCCATTATCATTTGTATCATTTTGGAGTCATAGTTTTATGGAAGAAAAAAGTGCTAATGTTAGATATGTTGAAGAAAAAATAACAATAGGGTAGGTAATATATGAATAAAAGTTTTTTAATTATAGGCTTAGGAACATTCGGTATCGCTGTTGCAAAAACTCTTGCAACATTAAAAGCTGACTTTATGGTAATTGATAAAGATGATGATGCTGTTGAAAAGGTAAGTCATTTCACTCAAAATTGTGCAATTGCAGATGGAACAAAAATTGAAGCATTAAAAGAACTTGATGTTCAAAATGTTGATCACGCAATAGTAGCAATTGGCAATAATCTCCAAGATGCCATTTTAACAATTATCAATTTAAAAGAACTTGGTGTTAAAAGTATAACAGTAAGAATTGCAGAGGAAAACTTCAAAGATGTAATGTTAAGACTTGGAGCAACTGAAGTCATTATCCCTGAAGAAGCTAGTGCAATATCACTTGCAAACCAAATTATGTCAGATTCAATTTTGGATTATTACAAAGTTAATAATGACTATAGTATAGCAACTGTAGTTGTTGGTGAAAAATTCGAAGAAATTACTTTGATGGATTTAGGCTCTTTAAAAAGATTTGATATTAACATAATTGGTGTTACAAGAGATAGCAAATTCATCCAACCAAAAGCGAATGACAAAATAAAACCACATGATATATTAACTATCTTTGGCCCTGATAAAAAAATAACAAAATTTGATAATTTCTTAAATAAATAAAATTACTAAATATAAAAGACATGATAAAAAGTTAAATAATTATCATGTCTTTTACTATCTTTTCTTGAAAAATATTCAAGTTTATTGTATAATCCTAATATATTTATACATACGATAGTGGTGGAACTGGTAGACACGCTACTTTGAGGGGGTAGTAGGAGAAATCCTGTGTGAGTTCAAATCTCATCTATCGTATTTTTTTTATTTTTCAATTGTTTTTTCTTTATTCAAATCTCTATTTTTAAAATACCATTCTTTAGCTTCCCTCATATCTCTAATAAGTGATGGCCATTTTATTTTTATATAATATCGTCTTACATTATTTTTATCAAAATTTTCTAAGCCCCTATAGCCAGGTGTGTAAATAAATGGTCCAAAGTGTATAGATGTTAAATTACTAGCATATCCACTACATATATATTCAACAATTGTTTTTGCATTAAGCATCATCCCATCTTCATGATTACCATAATAAATATGTGTTACATAACTTCTTTGTATAGGTGTACCACAACATATAAATCGCATTATTATTCTATATAATATCTCTGGCTCATTTACTGCTTTGTTGAAGGCTTCTATCTCATCGCACATTTCTTTTTTAATCGTATCTAAATCTTTATGAACATCTCCAGTCCCATCAAGAGTTCCATCACCATAATGATATAATTTTAATGTATCTAATAATTTCTCATTAATCCCTAGCGACCTTAGGAAACCAACGAATGTGGAAATCCTTTCTTCATGAACAGAAACATAACCACCACTTTTGATGCTGATATTCCATTTATACGTTCCAACTTTAATCGATATATCGCTTTTTTGATCATGAACGCATTTATAGCACTCAATCTTGTCATCATCACTAATTATACGATACAATTGCCTCATCTTAGCTTGCCAAAATTCAGGTAATTCTTTATAAGTCTTACCATCAAGAACATTTACTATGTCTAATTCATTTTGTAATCCATTATTGTACATTTTCATCTCCTAACTTATAGAAATATTTTAATATAGATAAATATCTATACTAAAATATTTACAAAAAGAAATGAAAATTTATTCTTTTTTTTGATTTTTTTTATTTTAAACCTAAACTGTCACTGGCACCAATAAAAAAAAGTTTGGGGGTAAACCCAAACTTGAATTCAATTGGTGCCGGTGACAGGAATCGAACCTGCACTCGTGAGAACTAGATCCTAAGTCTAGCGCGTCTGCCAATTTCGCCACACCGGCAAGGTGTGTTATTCAATTACACATAGCATTATACACTAGCAATAGGATAAATGCAAGAATTATTTATTCTTTTTCTATCACACACCTTGACGGTCTCACTCATCAATCATGACTTCCACATCTTCTTGATTATTTTCAATTGCAATACTCATTACATAATTATCTAAATAATAACTAAATAATCTATATTTATCATCATTAATACAATTAATATTTTTAATATCATTGATTAATCCTGTACCATTACATTTAAGTATTGCTTCTTTTCTTGTCCATAGATAATAAAATTTTTGATTTTCATTATCCATATATTTTTTCTCTTCTTCATTAAAAATATAATTAATAGTTTTTTCATTTACAATTGGTTTCATGCATTCAATATCTACTCCAATATTATAATCTTTTGATAAAGCAATAACTACGCGATTTAAAGAATGAGAAATATTAAAATGAATATTATCACATAAAGGTTTTTTATATTCATTAAAATAAATTTCTTTACCAACATATTTCTTCTTTAACATTGTAGATATTAAAAATTGTTTTTGATTTATTTCTAATTTATATTCCTTTGATTTTTCAATATCTTCTTTATCAATAAAATCATTATATTCAATTAAAATATCATCAATGGATTTGTTTTCTATATTAATTATATAAATTTTTATTAATTTCTTTTTTTCCATTTTCTTATCTCTTCTTTAAGCATTCATATTCTTGAATAATAAAATCAAAGGTTACATCAAGATTATCCACACATTTCAGTTTTTCTTTATCTTGTTTCTTTGTTTTATAATAATATGGAGTCATTATTAATATATTCATTAAATCATGATTATTAATATTAATTTTATATTTCAAATCATAAGAATTAATTAATTTTATATCTTCATCATTAAATTCATTTACTGTATTTAAATAAACATCATCATAAAGAATTTCTTTTAATTCATATAAATGATATTCGCCAGGTATTACCTTAATAATTTTACCATTTTTCTTTATTACTCTCTTTACTTCTTCTAAATTAATCGGAGCAAAGATATTAAGAATTACATCAACAGATGAATTAACAAAAGGCAAATTATTGATTGATGCAATAACGTAATGAAGATTGCTATTATCTTTATTGTTCATTTTTTTACTTGCTTCATTTATCATATCTTTACTAATATCTAAGCCATATACAGTGTTAGTAAATGATAATTCATAACTATAATAACCTTCTCCACAGCCTAGATCAACTATTGTTATATTATCATTATCTTCAAGATAATCCAATATTTTGTTCTTTAACTGCTCATAATATCCACAATTTAAAAATTCTTTTCTAGAATTCATCATAACCTTATTATCGCCAGGAGAACTAGCGTTCATTTGATTAGCAAGTAATAAATTTACATAGCCTCTTTTACTCTTATCATAATTATGATTATTAGGGCATTTGTAACATTTATCATATTCTATTAAATCACATTTACATTTAGGACAAATTAATATATTTTTCATAATTTGCATTTATTCACCTTTATAATTTAATTAAACCAAAGGATTAACTCCCTTGGTTTAATTATTTTTATTCAGTAACTCTGAATTTTTCTTTTCTTTTTCTTCTTATGTAGTTACGATATAATTTACTTCCATAAACAAAAGCAACCATTAATACTATCCCTACAATCACAATGATATTAGCAATTGGAGAAATATGCCCAATTTTTACATTTTCCCATAGTGCTAAAACTTTTGAATATTGATCTCCAAAGTCTTCCATAATTCCACATCTTGAAATTACTTCTTCATCAGGGTACTGTGCATCGAATTGTCTTCCTCTTTCACTAACTGTAACGATTACTCTTCCATTTTCATCTTTTTTATCATCACTTACATGGCTACCAAAAAGGTAAGTTAAGTCAACATCATAACCTTCATCGCCTTCTTCTACACCATAATTTTCATCTATTCTATTAAGAATTTCATCTCCAACAACACTTGATGTATAACCAATGAAATCCATATTGCGAATTGCAATTTCTTCACTACATAAATAATTAACAAAGCTTTGAGCTAGTTCAACATTAGCTCCTTTTGGCATTACCCAACCATCAAACCAAACATTGCTTCCTTCTTCAGGAACAGAATAATAAAGATTAACTCCTTCTTCCTCTTCAGCAACATCCATTGAATATACTGCATCACCACTCCAAGCAAAATTTAGAGATATTTTTCCAGTGACAATATCATTTTTACCATTATCTACTTCAAATGAGTAAATGTTATCCTTCATTTCAACAAGCACTTCTTCAACATGCTTAATTGTTTCATCATCACATCTATTCATTATTTCACCACAGCTCTTACGATAAATATCTTGCTTTAATTTGAATTCATCATAAAATGCCTTATATTCATTTTCACTAATTAATCCATTTTGATAATCTTCAAAATGAGCATCATATGCTTCCTTCGCTTCTAAATAAACTTCTCTATTTTGTCTTAGTTCGTCTCTATAATAATACATTACACCAACTACATATGTATCTCTAATACTATCTTTAGCACTAGCTTTAAGATCAGTTTCCCACAATACATCCCAATGCTTTACTTCTTCTTCATCAAAGCCAGTAAATCCATTTTCGATATTTGTTTCATCTTCATTATTAACATAAATGAAGCCCATAGTTCCCCACATATAAGGAACAGCATATTCATCTAAATGATATGAATCTTCTTTAAATAAATTAATAATATAATCACTAATATTTCCATAATTAGAAAATATTAAATCACCATTTTTATCTTTAAGATTAAAATCATATTTAATTATCATATCATTTTTAATCATCTTTTGAATAGCATATTCAGAAGGACAAACTAAATCATATTCAGTTTTTCCAGTTTTAAGAGTATTAAGCATTACTTCATTTGTTTCAAATGTTTCATATTGAACAATAATTTTCTCTCCATATTTTTCTTCATACCATATTTCAAAATCTTCCATAACTGAATTGTAGACTTTATTGCCATCATCAGTTCCATCATCAATATATTCTTGCCAGTTATATACTCTAAGTATTTTTACTTTTTCTTGTTCATTACAACCTGTTAAAAATAATAAAGATAAACTAAAAACAAATATAAACAAAGCAAGAACACTTCTTTTAATATTTATTAAATTATTAATTAACTTCATCATATTCACCTATTAATTCTTCACAGCTTTAGCTTTTCTAAAGTTAGTTAATAATAAGAATATAAACATCAAAATAGTAATAAGTGTCGTTAATGCTCTTAGTGATGGAGGAAGTGCTCCACGTTTAGCAGTAACACCATATACATATGTTGACAATGTTGAAAAAGAATTGTTTCTAGTAAATGCTGTAATAATATAATCATCTAATGATAACGTAATACATAGCAAGAATCCACTTAATACACCAGGTAATACTTCTGGAATTATTACCTTTCTTAAAGCAATAGATGGAGTTGCTCCTAAATCCAAAGCTGCTTCATACATATTAGGATCTAATTGTTGAAGCTTTGGCATTACAGATAAAACTACAAATGGAATTGTAAGAACAACATGACCAATTAAAAGAGTAATAAAATTAAAGGTAATTCCTAATGTAACAAATAAAATTGTAAGTGAAATAGCTGTTACTATTTCAGCATTCAATACTGGTATTTGCGTAATACCATTTAATACTCTTTTCATTCTTCTTCTAGAATAAAATATACCAATAGCACCTAATGTTCCTAGGATTGTGGAAACGACAGATGAAGCAATAGCAATTAAAATAGTATTAAGTAATGCTTCCATTATCTCTTCATTAGCGAACATTTGACGATATAAATCAAAACTAAAGCCACTCCATGTACCAATATTAGTTGATTCAGTGAAACTATAAACTATTAATAAAGCAATTGGAGCATACATTATAATCAATATTAAACTAAGATAAGATCTTGCAAGTATCTTCTTTACCATACTCCACCTCTAACTGTTTCAACCTTAGTTGTATTTCTAGTTAAGAACATTAATATTGCAATTATTGATAACATAATGAATGCAATAAAGCTTCCTTCATTCCATCTCATTTGATCAAAATTGAACTGAATACTATTTCCAATCAATTGTATTTTACGTTCACCCATAACATCACTAATAACAAATGATGACATTGTAGGCATAAATACCATTTGAGCAGCACTTATAATTCCAGGTTTAGTCATTGGAAGAATTGTTTTCACGAATGTTTGTGGTTTAGTTGCACCTAAATCGTAGCTTGCTTCAATCAAATTCTTATCCATTTTAAGCATAGTACTATAAAGTGGAAGAATCGCAAATGGTAAATAATTATATACCATACCTATCATTGTAGTAAGATAAGGATAATTACCACCTTCTATTCCAATAGCATATAATAAATCACGAGTTGCAGCAGTACGAAGAACAAAATTAATCCACATTGGCATAATAAACAATAGAACAATTATTCCGCTTTTCACAAACTTTTTATTAACTAAAATCATTGCAACTGGATAACCAATTAAAATACATAATACAGTATTAAGTGCTCCAATAATAGCACTAACTGAAAGTAATCTAATTTTATTTCTATTCCCAAAGAATTCCACAAAATTACCAAATGAGAAACTGCCATTTGCATCAGTAAATGCATAATAAACAATTAATAGCAAAGGTAATATTACGAAAAAGATAAAGAATAACAAATATGGTATAGATAGATGCTTTCTTTTGAATCTAAGCTTTTTCATATTCCTTTATCTCCTTTGTAAGAGTAAGTTTAATCTTCTCTTTCGCAATATGAACACTAACTCTATCTTCTTCATTCCATGTATAAATAGTATCAAGAACAAAATCTTCCTCTTCTTCAGTTCTAACAATAACACGATAATGGTCTCCTAAATAAACCATAGAAATAATTTCACCTACGATTTCTCCTTCTTCACCATCTTCAATATCAATATCACCTAAGCCAACTTCAACTTTCACATCAGCATCAGTTAAATCATAAATCTTTCCATCAGGACCAACTAAATATCCTTCTTCATCTACATGACTACCTTTTAATAATTGAGTAATATCACATTCTAATTTTCCTGAATCTAATATTAAATTATTATATTTATCAAGATAACCAATATATTGATTAGATTTAAATTCTTTATTCATAATTTGAATATTAAATGGTTTAACATAAATACCAACTTCAGTATCTACATCATAGCTTGTAGTATCTTGAACCATAAGTTCCATTTTACCAACCATTAAAATATATTCATAATGAACACCTTTAAATATTTTACTTACAATCTTAGCATTTAAAATTCCCTCATCTTTTTCCATTATTTCAACATCTTCAGGTCTTACTACAACATCAACCTTTTCATTTTTAGGGAATTTATCAACACATTCAAATTTATGATATAAGAAATGAACATGATTATCATCAATAATAGTACCACTATAAATATTACTTTCACCAATAAAGTCTGCAACAAAGGCATTGACTGGTTCATCATAAATATCTTTAGGTGTTCCTATTTGTTGAATACAGCCATCATTCATAACAACAATAGTATCACTTAAAGTTAATGCTTCTTCTTGATCATGTGTAACATAAATAAATGTAATACCTAATTTTTTATGCATTTCTTTAAGTTCAAGTTGCATATCTTTTCTCATCTTAAGATCTAGAGCACCTAAAGGTTCATCTAAAAGTAGGATTTCAGGTTCATTAACAATAGCACGAGCTATTGCAACACGTTGCTGTTGTCCACCTGATAAAGTATCAATATCACGATATTCAAATTCTTCTAAATCAACTTTCTTTAAAGCATCATTAACTTTCTTGTCAATTTCTTGCTTTGTTAAATGTCTTAGAATAGGTTCACCTTTTTTATTTACTTTACCACTATTAATTTTCTTTAATTTAAGTCCAAATGCTACATTGTCATAAACATCTAAATGTGGGAATAATGCATATCTTTGGAAAACAGTATTAATAGGTCTTTTATGTGGTGGAATAGAACTAATATCTTTACCATTAAGTAAAATTTCACCTTTAGTTGGCATTTCAAATCCAGCAATCATTCTAAGTGTAGTAGTCTTACCACAACCAGAAGGTCCCAAGAATGTTACAAATTCACCTTTTTTCACATATAAGTTAAAGTCTTCAACAACACTCACTCCATCAAAATCTTTATAAACACCTTTAAGTTCTAATATTTTCTCAGCTGCCATTTTAATTCTCCTTTAAAAATTTGGTGGGCTTGAAACCCAAATTACTTTTGATATTCCATCAAATATATTCTCAATATAATGATTCTTATCTGTAGTGAAATAGAATGTTTCACCTTTAGAAACAACATAGCTCTTCTTACCAGAATGTAATTTAATCTTACCTTCTAGAACAAAACCAAATTCTTGACCTTCATGAGGCATATCCATACTGGTCTTACTATTTGGTGTAAGTTCTAACATAATAGGTTCCATTTCGTTCTTTTGAGCATTTGGGACTAACCAGGTTATCTTATGACTATCATAATCTTTTTCAATATAATCCTCATCATTAAATACCATCTTCTCTTCTTCTTTCTCGTTGAAGAAATCATTAAAATTCGTTCCTAACGCTTTTAAGATGTCTTCTAATGTGGAAATGGAAGGACTGGTTAGGTCATTTTCTAGTTGTGAGATATATCCTTTAGTAAGTTCACAACGATCAGCTAATTCTTCCTGAGTAAGATTACATAATACTCTTAATCTTTTAATTTTTACTCCTAATTCCATAATTCACCTCATGAAAATAAAAAAAATAATTAAACTATAAATTTACAAAGTAAATTATAATTAATATTTAAGTTTAGTAATAATAAACCTATTAAGATTATAGTTTACTAATAACATCATGTCAATATAATTTTTTAATAAAAAATACACTATACTCTTAATGAGTATAATGTATCTAAAAAACTCTTTTTATTTTTCTTTCATCTTCATTCTAAATGTCATTATTGCAATTACAAACATAACTACTGTATAAGCAAGTACAATTATTAATGGTAATAATAAATCATCAAAATTGTTATTTATTCCTATTAATAAATTCTGTACAATTTCTGTTGCATTTTTAAATGGTAATACCTTCATCAATGTAAGCATTCCTTCACCCAATCCAGTTGTAGGAAACCACATACCAGATAAAACTGATTGACCAGCAATTACAATTGATGCTAAACCTCCAACAGATTTTTCATTACAAATTGCACCAAACAAAATTCCCGTTGCAATGAAGAATAAAGATGTAACTAAACTCATCAATATAGCATAAATCATTCCAACACAGAATATTGATGGGTCAATTATTCCACCAACTAAAAAGAATAATACTGATTGAACAAAAGCAATAGGAACAAGTGCTGCACCATATGCAAAGATAAATTCAAATGACTTTGCTCTTGAAACATATAATCTTGTTAGAAAAGATGTATTTCTATCTGTAGATATTAAGATACCTGCAAATAGTGATAAAAAGCTTTGAGAAAATACTACAATACCAGGAGCCAAATATTTCATTTGGAATTGATCAGTTAAATTATGGAATAGAAAATAAAATAATACTTCCATAAACAAAGGTAATGCAAAAGTAAATATTAATGATAATGGATCCCTTAGCATTTCCTTTAGATTTCTTTTTGTTAAAGTTAAAATCCTAGAAAGTGATTTAGTCATTATTTTCACCTCCTGTTACTATTTCTATAAATGCTTCTTCAACATTCTTCTTATTTGTTTTTTCAAACAATTCATCTTTTGTACCAACAAATAATAATTTACCATCCTTCATAATACCAATCTTATCAGATAAAGCTTCTGCTTCTTCCATATAATGTGTAGTAAGAATAATAGTCATTTTACCTTTTAATTCACCAATTATCTTCCACAATTCCCTTCTAGCGATTACATCAAGTCCTAATGTAGGTTCATCTAAAAACAAAATTTTAGGTTTTGTTACTAATGCTAAAGCAATAGATAGTTTTCTTTGCCAGCCACCTGATAATTTTGCTGCTTGCTTCTTAGATATTTTTTGTAAACCAAAAGCATCATAAACCATTTTCTTTGTTTCTTCTATTTCTTCTTTATCTTGACCAGATAATTTTGCATAGAATTCAATATTTTCTTCTACAGTCAATTTTCTAGCGATGGCTGTTTCTTGCATTGAAACATCAACCAATTCTTTTATTTTTGCTTCTTCATTTAATATAGAATGACCTAAAATAAAAGCATCACCTTCAGTTGGCTTAGTTAAAGTAGATAACATCTTAATAGTAGTTGTTTTACCAGCACCATTAACTCCTAATAATGAAAATAAAATACCTTCTTCAATTTCTAGATTCAATTTATCAACTGCAACTATGTCTTTATATTCTTTTGTTAAATCAATTATCTTTATTGCTGTCATTTGGCATCATACCTCCCATAAGATCATAAAACAAATCATCTTTAAGTAATGCAATTCCTCTATTCTTATCACCCATAACCATCAAAGTGTCACCTTCTTTAATATCAAACATCTTCCTTGCTTCAACCGGAATAGTAATTTGCCCTTTCGGTCCTACTTTTACACTAACAATGAATCTATCATTTTTTATAATATCCTTCATTTTTCCTCCTACTTTTCTTACATTTCTTATTTTACTCTTTATTATCAATAATTCAAGTAAAAAATATAAATATAATAATATAAAAAGAAAAAATGGTCATATTACAATGACCATTTTAAATCTATTATTCATCATATTCTAATTGAACTCTTCTTTTACCCTTCATTCCCCTTATACTTTTGATAAATGAAGATATTAATGCAATCGTAATAATTGTGGTAACAACAGTCCACATTATTGACCAAGTGAATCTTTGCATTTCTTCATCACTGATATATCTTAAAAAATAAGATAATCCAGCAAGTAAAGAAAACAATGAAGTTATGAGTGATTGATCAGATGTTGCATCAATATAAGCATTATCAGCATGTCTTGCATTCTTTCTATGAATAACACAAATTACTATGTTCATAATAGAAAAAGGGAACATAAATCCAACAAAGAACCAAGCAGGGATGGTTGATGCAAATTTAATTGATGCCATTAATATTAATGTCGTAGATAATAAATCACTAGCTGCAATGAAATATATAGAATTAAATAATAATATTCCATTTTTCTTTCTTGATAAATTTAACTTTTTCTCTTTTTCAATTTGCTTTCTTTTCTTTTCATAATTGATTTTTTCAATTTCTTCCTCTTCTTCTCTTTCATTCTTTTCTAATTTCCTATTCCATAAGAAAGTGACTAATCGAACTACAAAAATAAGCAAATAAAAAGAAAACAAAATGAAATATGATTCGGATTTACCAATATTAATAAAGCATACAATAACAGTGAATAATTCAAATACTTCACTCATAACAAAGGCAATTCTATATTTCATAAAGAATTGTGACATTGCAATTATCTTTTCTTTGAATGTTAGTACTTTTTCACTGAAAGCTGCAATTAGAAAAGCAAGTGCAAAATAAGCAACAGCGAATGTTGAAAGAGCATTAACAATAATCAATATAATTGAGGATGCTGAAACTGATATATCTGTAATATGATTTTTAGTAACACAAACAACAAATAAATTAATTATGTAAAGTGATGAAACTAAGCTATTAAATAATTTACCATAGGTGATTGCTTCTTTTTCTTTTCTAAAATTTAAAAAATAATATAAAACAATTATATTTTTCAAAATACCACATACTCCACTACCAATGCTAGTAACAAGTGAATAATTTGCTTCACCATTCAAAAATATGGCAATTAACAATACAACCATAGCAAGTGGAGAATGAAAGAATTGAATAATTGATGCAATTTTTATGCATTTTACATTAAACAAGGCAAGTAAATAAATAATAATTTCAGTAAAGAAAATCAATGATACAATTATAAATAGATTACCACCTACAATACTTTGATAAATAGTTATAATTAATAATATAATTGATAATAATAATTCTATGACTCCTATAGCCTTTTTTTTCATAATTCCTCTTTTCTTTTTCCATTCAATTATAACATAGTTTCTTAATTTTTAGCGAAATAATAAAAATAACTTGCAAAATACAACTATCTTTGTTATAATCGTATAGTAAATGTAAAGGGGTATAGTTCAATGGTAGAGCAGCGGTCTCCAAAACCGTAGATGTGGGTTCGAATCCTACTACCCCTGCCATTTCATGGCGACCTTGGTGAAGCGGTTAACACACCGGATTGTGGCTCCGGCATGCAAGGGTTCGATCCCCTTAGATCGCCCCATTTTTAAAAAACATTCTGACACTTTTGTGTCAGATTTTTTTTATTTTGCCACTTCCTCTCTACAACCTATTCATTAATACAAATAAAAAATCATTATTTAAAATATCTTTTAATTGACACTTACAATACTTCGTGATACGATGTATGCATATGTGAAAGGAAAACAAAATAATGGATACACAATTAAGGAAAGGTATACTTGATGTTTGTGTTTTAGCTGCCATTAGAAATGAAGATTCTTATGGTTATAAAATCATTAAAGACTTAAATTCAATCTTAGAACTTTCGGAATCTACTTTGTATACAATTCTAAAACGATTAGAAGAAAATAATATGTTAACAGTTAAATCAACTACTTACGCTGGTAGAACTAGAAAATATTATCACATAACCGAGATAGGTTTAAATCGCATCGAGGAATTCAAAAATGATGCACAAGAATTTGTAAAAGTATACTCATTCATAATGAAAGGAAAAGAACAATGAAAAAACAAGAATTTTTAAAAGAATTAAAAACACGCTTATCAGGTTTACCAAGTGATGAGCTTGATAATCGTTTATCTTTCTATAGTGAAATGATTGATGATAAAATTGAAGCGGGAAAAAGTGAAGAACAAGCAATTGAAGAGTTTGGAACAATCGATGAAATAATATCTGAAATAGCAAAAGACACGCCACTAATGAATTTGGTTAAACAAAGAATTAAACCAAAAAATAAAATGAATGGTATGCAAATTGCATTAATTATAATTAGTTTCCCTATATGGTTACCATTATTAATCATAGCACTAACATTAATAATAGTAGGATTAATATTATTATGGGTATTTGTATTAATAATCTATGCAATTGAATTTAGTTTAGTTACAGCTTTCATTGCCTCAATTGCCTTATTCTTTATTTATCTTTTCAAAGGTGATGTGGTTGTATTATTTTTAGGTATTGCTTTAATGTCAGAAGGCTTATCTATTATTTTCTTCTTAATAAGCAAATCATTTACAAAACTAATATTAAAAGCACACAAATCATTATTCTTAAATATTAAAAGAAAACTAATTAAAGGAGGAGAAAAACATGAGTAGTACAACAAAAATATTATTAGTTGTTGGCATTATCTCTCTTATAATAGGTGGAGCATTATTTTCATTTGCTTTAATAAAAAATGATTTTAAGTCAATTGTTGGAGAAAGAAAAACAACAACACACTATGTAACAACTGATTTTTCCAAGATTCAAATTGAACTGGATACTTCTTCTATAGAATTATGTTTAGCTTCTGATAGTGAATGTAAAGTTGAATGCGATGAACGCGAAAAAATTTACCACAATGTTGAAGTGGAAGATGATAAATTAATAATAACAAAGGTTGATAATAGAAATATAATAAACAAAATATTTGACTTTGGTACAAATATATCAATCAAGGTTTTTTTACCTGATAAGATTTATAATAATCTAAATATAAAAGCATCAACTAGTAATGTGAAAATTGGTAAAGATTTATGTTTTAATAATATGAAAATAGAATTATCTACTGGTGATATTGAATTATTATCAAAAATAAATAACAATCTTGAAATAATAGTAAGCACAGGAGATATCTTAATAGATGGAGAAAGTGCTTATTATGCTACTATCAAATCTTCTACTGGAGATCTCACAATAAAAGATTTTACCATTCAAACATTTCTTACAAGAGAAACAAATACTGGTTACACAAGTTTAACCAATGTAAAGTGTAATTCAATGAATATAAATGCATCAACTGGTAAAGTTACTTTAATTAATGCAATTTGTACAAATGAATTAAAGATTAAAACATCTACAGGTAATGTTTATTTTGAAAAAAGTGATGCAAAATCAATAAAAATTAAAACATCAACAGGCAATGTAAAAGGAGATTTATTAACTCCAAAATCATTCTATGTTCAATCAAGTTCAGGTAGCATTAATGTTCCTAAAACATCAGGTGAAATCTGTGAAATTGAGACATCAAGCGGTAATGTGTCATTAAAAATTACCGATAACCAATGATATTATCATCATTTAACCCACTTTTTGAACATTTTCATTGCTTTTGTTCAATAATTAAAGTAAAATATTATAGTTAAGGCAATTACTGTTTATAATAAAAAAAGTTTTATAATAAAAATTAATTTATTAAACATTATTATTAAATAGGGAGATCAATATGAATTATAGTGATTACACTTATCTTGATGGTGAAATGTTTTCGAATTTCGTTAATTACGGAGCATTAAAATTAAAGAAACACCTTCAAGAGATAAATGATTTAAATGTATTTCCAATTCCTGATGGAGATACAGGCGATAATATGTATAGAACTATCAAAGGTGGAATTGATGCAATGAATTCATCTAACGATAAAACTATTCAAGGAAAAGCCAAAGCTCTTGCTGATGGTATGTTATTAAATGCAAGAGGCAATTCAGGAGTTATCTTATCACAAATTTTTGCTGGTTTATCAATAGGCTTTGATGGAATTGATGTTGCATCAATTAGTGATATTGTTCATGCTTTTTCAGAGGGTGTTAGAAAAGCATATGCAGCTGTACTTCCTCCAACAGAAGGAACTATTCTAACAGTCGCAAGAGAAGCTTATGAAGAAGCAAACAACAAAAAAGAAGAAATTAAAACACTAGGTGAATTTTCAAAAATATATCTAGACAGAATGTATGAATCATTAGAAAATACTCCAGAACTTTTAGCTGTATTAAAAGAAGCTGGTGTTATTGACAGTGGAGGAGCTGGCTTATATTTAATTTGTACAGGGGCAAGAGATGCAATTTGTGATGAATTACATGATTATGAAGCTTTAGATAATCTTCATGAAGCATCTACACAAACTAAAAATTTAGATTTTTCATTATTTACTGAAGATTCCGTATTAGAATTCGGTTACTGTACTGAAATTCTTCTTCGTTTAATGAATAGTAAAGTTAATGTAAAAGAATTTAATGAACAAATTATAATTGATTATCTAAATTCAATTGGTGATTCATTAGTTTGCTTTAAGACAGGTTCTATTGTGAAAGTACATGTTCACACAACAACTCCTGACAAGGTATTAGCTTTTTGTCAACAATTTGGTGAATTCCTAACAATCAAAATTGAGAACATGACTCTTCAACACAACGAAGTTGTAACAAAAGAAGCAAAAAAAGAAAGTATTGATTTAGCATCATTACCAAAAGCAAAAAAAGCCAAATCTAAGTTCTCAACAATAGTTGTTTGTGATGGAGATGGCATCATCGCAATGTTTAAAGATTTAGGTGTTGATTACGCTATTGATGGTGGTCAAGGCCATAATCCAGCAATTGCTGACTTCATTGAAGCTTTTAACGAAGTGAATGCTGAAAACATCTATGTATTTCCAAATAATAGCAACATTAAAATGGCTGCTCAACAAGCAAAAGAATTATATAAAGATGCAAATGTATATGTAATTCCTACAGCAAATATTGGTGAAGCCTATTCAGCAATTTCAATGCTAGATTATAGCTATGATGATCCTGATGATGTTTATAAATTATTTATGGATAATTACAATCAAGCTACAACTCTTATGATGTGTAAAGCAACTAGAGATGTTGTTATGAACGATGTTAATGTTATCAAGGATAATTATATTGCTTTTGAAAACAAAAAAATTGTTTCTTCTGCCAAAACAATAGAAGAAGTATTCATGGATGCACTAAAAAATTATGAAGCATCAATCCTAACTATTTTTTATGGAAAGGGTGCTACTCTAGAACAAAAAGAAAGAATCAAATCAGAATTAAAAGCTAAATATCCAACACTTGAATATTATGAACTTGATGGAAATCAAGAAACATTTGATTGTGTAGCAATCATTGAATAAAAATATTAAATAAAAAAATTAAATAAAGGAAAAATAAAATATGAGAAAATTTGCAATAATTACTGATTCATCAAGCAATATGGATTCTGGATTTGTCCAAAAATATGGAGTTAATGATATCTTACCAATGCATATCTTCCAAGGTGAAAAAAAATATGATGCAAATGGTGATTGGATTGGCTTAGATCCTAAAGAATATTTTGATAGTATGCGTAATGGTTTAATATACAAATCAGGTCAAGTACTAGCAAGCGAATATAAAGAATCATTTGAAAAATTCTTAAAACAAGACATGGATATTTTATCAATTTCTTGTACTTCTGCCCTTTCAGCATCAGTTAAAGAAAGCTATAAAGCAAGAGATGAATTAAAAGAAATCTACAAAGATCATAATATTGTCTGTGTTGATAGTGCTAATTGTACTTTCACTCTTGCCATGATTGTAATCAAAGCCTGCATCTTTAGAGAAGAAGGAAAATCAATTGAAGAAATAGTAAAATGGATTGATGAAAACAAAGAAGACTACAATGAAGTAGGTACTGTTGAAAAACTAACATACCTAAAACAAGCTGGACGTGTTAGTGCTTCTGCTGCTTTCTTTGGTGGATTACTTGGTGTTAAACCAATCGTTGTATATGATGAAGTAGGCCACAATGTAGCAATTGAAAAAGTAAAAGGTAGAAAGAATTCATTCTTAAAACTTGCTGAATACGTAAAGAAATATGCTAACATTCAAAAATCAAATGTGATTTACATTGCTCATGGCGATTGTCTAGATGAAGCAAAAGAAGTATCAGAAATGATTCAAGCCCAATATGAAGAAAAGCTAGAATTCGTAATTCGTTATATAGAACCTGGTGTTTCTTCATCAACTGGACCTGGAACAATTATTATTTGTTTCCTAGGTAGTAGAGAAATGCGTAAATTATATAATAAATAAATTATATAACAACACAATAATTTATATTTTTTCTATTCAAATAAACAATAATCACTATTTGTGGTTATTGTTTTATTTTTTCTATTTTGATATAATCTTTATAAATAAAAGAGAATCGAGTGATAATCATGATTAAAACTGATAATGCAACTGTCCTAAATATTTTAGGTACTTATCTAAACAATTATCCAAACATCATTAAAGAAAAAAACATCAAAGAAATCACAAAAATTGGAGTAAGTACAAATAAAGCATTCCTTCTTCTTTTTAAAAATATCTTTGATATCCCAGATGATTTATTTGATCATTATTTTCCTAAAATAATTAAAGAAGAAAAAATAGAAGATTATCAAGATAATCCATATTTGAAAAATGTCTTAGTTAAACCAGTCGCAATGAATGAATGGGAAATAAAATATACACCACTTCCTAAATATTTTGGTTTTGTTTCTAATGATTTTAAATGTGATTTTGATGGTAGGATTTATCCTCAAATTGGCTATTTCACTAAAGATTATTCTTATCTTTCAATCTATCAAAATGATAGATTATGGATGAGCATAACTCCAAACGAAATGAACACAATGAAAGAGCCAATAAATCATGCCTTTGGCCATGTTACAACTCTTGGCTTAGGTCTTGGTTATTTTGCTTACATGGTTTCATTAAAAGATGAAGTAACAAAAGTAGATATTGTGGAAATTGATGAAAATGTAATAAGATTATTTCTCAAATACATATATCCTTTCTTCCCTCATCCAGAAAAAATATCTATCATCAATATGGACGCTCTTGATTATATCAATATGGACTTTGATTCTGATTATGTCTTTTGTGATTTATGGCACGATGTAAGTGATGGCCTACCACTATATAAAAAAATTTCACACATAGCATCATTTCATAAAGATAAAATCTTTGAATATTGGATTTACGATACTATGAAATATTATTTAAAATCAGGTGATGAATAATGATAAAAGAATATTATTTAGAAAATCATAAAGAGATAAAAATATTACAAGATGATGAATTATTCTTAATCAATACCGATACCACAGTATTAGGGGAATTTATCGAAGTATACAAAAAAGACACCGTCTTAGATATTGGTACTAACACAGGTGCACTTCTTCTTTATGCAGCACTATTTAATCCAAAAAAAATAGTAGGTATAGATATAAATGAAAAAGCTCTTGAATTAGCAAAACAAAACTTAGACAATAATAAAATCACTAATTATGAACTTATTCATATTGATGCAAATAATTTTAAATATAAAGAAAGATTTGACGTTATTATTTGTAATCCACCTTATTTTAAAGAAAAAGATAAAAGTAATAATGAATATAAAAATCTTGCAAAATTCGATACTACCCTAAAACTTGATAATCTAATTACTACAATTGATAATAATATTAAAAACTATGGAACAATATATTTATTATATTTATCAAGTAGATTAGATGAAGTAATCTTAGAACTTGAAAAGCACAAAATCCATGTAAAAGAATTAAGATTCGTTTTTGATGAAAACAAACAAAATTCTAATGTTTGTTTAATTAAAGCCAAGAAAGGTGGAGTAAAAGGAATGGTTGTAACAAAACCAGTGATTATAAAAAGATAAAAAAAATAATTGGTCCTTCATATTTTATAAATCAATATGAAGGACCTTTATTTTAATTATAAAAAGAGAGAGAAATACTAAAATCAGTATTTCTCTATATAATATATAATATATATAAT
>JAFSVH010000086.1 GCA_017450215.1 Bacilli bacterium
AATACTCCTAAGTTTGACCTTGAAAAATTCAGAAAAGCTAATGACTTGGGAGATTTTTATGTAGATTATTCTGGTATTGACAATGGTAAGAGATATAAGGGTAGAAAATATGTTGATACAGAAAACGATGCAGAAAAAGAATATGGTTGTAAGTCTTATTTGTATGGCATGGTCAGAGACTATTATGCACCAGAAACTGGTTATATCGTAATGTCTAAGAAAAAACATTTTACGGATATGAAAGAAGACGATTTCGGATATAGATTAGATGTTGAAACAGATAATCCAGATATAACATTTCATTATTATAGACCGAAAAAAGATTTTAATTATTCTGACGCTGAAACTACTATTGCAAAAGAATATAAGCTTGATAGAGATAATTTGCTTAAGTTATATGTTTATAATTACAATGTAGCGGGTGATGTTGCATTTATTGAATTAAAAAATTGGAATGTAGTTCCAGGCTGTGCATATTCTAAAAGGCATTAATATGAATGAAGATAATTTACTTTGCACACGAGGTGAAATTCCTCCTAACAGATGTGAAAATTGTGATTTCTGTACAATGATTCTTCCAAAAGAAGGAACAGTTGTTTGTAATGTTATGGGTTTCGATTGCAATATGAATTGGTCACCAAGTAAAGTTAATAGATGTCCAGAATATCAGAATTTAAAAGATCAATGGGGAATTTAATATGTCAGAACCAATGGAAGTTTGGCATCATCCGATACATTCGGATTTAGATTATATACCATGTATGGAAGTTACTACTGAATTAGAAATTACTACTAATCCTCTAAGTAATAGTCCTTTTAAACAAGGTATTCATAATACTAGAGAATCTACTGCTAGTTTCGATAGATTAATTTCTACATTCGTAAGGCTTGGCGAAATAATGAATAAGGAAGAATCTTATAGTAATGGTATTGCCAAAATAATATATAATGATAAAACATATAATATGAGAAATAAAGAGGATGCAAAAGAACTCAGAAGAGTTGCAATTCATTATGTAGGATTACCGGATTTATAATATGAATATAGAAGATAAGATTTATAAGAGACTTGTAGAAGATTATGGGTTAGATAACCTTAAGATGACTATTGGATTCGATGATAACGACTATTCTCCGATAGTGGTATTTAGTAGATATACCAGAGTAATGCTGTTACATTTTGAAATGATGGAACACTTGATAAATTTATATGACCTTGAAAAAGATATTTGTGATCTCATAAATCGAGAATTAACTGGGAATTATGTATGAATGAACAAGAAATAAAAGTTTATAAAGATGCATATGCAGATGCAAGTTATGCAAAAGTTGGTTATAAAGGAAAGATTATTGATGAAAAAGGAATAATCTATTGTCCATATAAGAAACCATCAAAATTTCGTCAATTTATTAAATGGATTGCTAATAAATTTGCTATATTTAAATCAAAACGTCAAGTAGAAGAATTAATTGAGAGAACAAAGATATGACAGAAGAAGAAATACAAGTTTTAAAAAATAGATTAGAATATGTCAGAAATAAGATGATGATCTATTCTAATACTGGCCATCCAGATTATTTAGCATTAGCTAATGAAGAAAAAGAAATTATAGACAAGTTGGGTGATTTAATTTTGAATCATACTGATCCTTTTCCTACTAAAGATATAATTTCAACATTTATCGTTAATCAGCTTGGAATTAACCTTTGTGCTGTAAAGTCTATCAATATCGATAGACAAGAAGATGGTCAGATTAAAGAAATTAGAATAGAATTTATCCCGTCAAAGGATTAACATGACAGTTGAAGAACTTATACAAGAATTAGTAAAATTCCCTAAGGATTTACCTGTTATCGATTTTGAACACGATTTTATATTACAGAAGTTAGTTTAGATTCAAAATATGATGAGGACAATGATTCTATAGAAGTAGTAAAGGTTTGGTAATATGACTGTAAAAGAATTAAAAGAATTTATTAAAGACGTACCTGATGATACAGTTGTTGTGATAGCAGATCCAACATATAAAAGTGATGACCCGTATTGTGGTGTCGAGTTAGATTCTGTAGATCCTGTACAATTACAAGCAGATGATGTTTCTGTAGAACAAATTAGACTGTGGATAAACAAACCGAATGCTCTTATATTCGGTCTTCATAAATTAGATACGGTTTGGGTAAAAGATACTAAAGAACCTCCTAACATGATTTAAATATGATTATAGAAGAATATAGATTTACTTGGAAAACATTTGAAGAGGAACTTCCAGAGCCTCATAAAATGTTTCTAGTTCGTTCACCAAAGGAAACGATAAAAGATGCACAGTGGGCTTTTAGAGGTAGTAATAATGAAAATTTATTTTATGTGCACGATATGAAATGGTGTAAATATATTTCTCGTTGTAAAAAATGGCTTTGGTGTTACGAAGATGATATAGAACCCATTATTGTTTAAAAGGAAAATTATGACAGTAAACGAATTAAATAAAAAATTAGAAAAGTATATTAAAGATGGTTTTGGTGATGTCGAATTAAAAACGTCTGACCAAGGTGGAAATGATGGTGAAGTCTTAGATGTTTATGACTATGATAATCCAGATGAAGATTATGGTAAGGTTGTAGTTATTGAGGTTGCATAATGCCTTATGAAGAAATTCATAGTCCTGAAGAAATGGCGGATTTTATTGTCAAAACTGCAAACAAGTATAATGTCAAACAAATAACATTATGTGGCGGTTATCGACATACGATTATCTATAATTACGACGTCATGGAATGCAATTTTATGGTTGAACATGACATGACTGTAGTAAATGATAAAGGTAATAAGTATGATGTAAATCCTAAAGAGAAGACAATTTATATGATTTCTACTCTTGACCCAAATAGTAGACCAATGAAAGATGCTATTCGTATCGAGCATGGTTTTCAGACAGATGATTGGATATTAGATCATGTTTTCGATTCTGAAGAATATAAGACAAAAGGTATTGTTCAATCCGGTTGGTTAAGAGGTAACGTTTATAAGGTAGTATCTCCTGAACAAACTGATGATATATTACTTTTTTGTAAATGTGCACTTAAAAGTATTTTTAGAGAAGCTGCAGAACGTTATGAAATAGAAAAACGATATAATTCGGAGATTTAATATGAAAAATTATCCTCAAAATTTAACTGAAGAACAATTAGATAACTTAGCTAAAATATGTCCAGATACTGCAGCTGATTTAAGGTGCTGGAAACATGCACTTGATATTGCTGATATTTACAGAAATATTCAAAACTATATGGTTAAAAAAGCAAAAGAAGAATATGAACGAACAGGAAGTTATTGAACAGAGATTTAATATGGACCCAGAAATAGAAAAATTAAGACAAAGAATGGTTCCTGGAAGTCAGGTAGTTGGTCTGCCTCAATATCCAGTAGACGATATTAAGAAAGGTCAGAAGTATGCTACAGCATTACCAAGATGGATAAGTGGCGATACATATGAAGGCCAGATGTATACCATCGATATAGCAACAGAAGACATGAAAGGTAAGCATGAAGGTGTTGTTTTCAGACCTTATATAAGACCAACATTTTTAATAAATCCACAAGAATGAAAAACGTTACTGAATACAGACGATTACATGAAAAAATATTTGGTTTTGAACCAAATGTAATGCTTATTTTTCCACCATTTGACGAAACACGTCCATATTATTTCGATATCACAAATGGAGTATATTTAGACGAAGTTGTCGGCATATCTAAAAAACACGGATTGAAGATACGACCAATAATTGGTTATATTTAATTATGAAAAAGACTAAAGAACATTGGTCAGAATGGTTTGATTGGACAATGGTCGATATTTATGAAACAATATATCATGAAGTTCCAGGTCATAACTGGAGCGAGGTTGATATAGAATTTGAGCATAAAGACGGAAGTATCAGCAAAGCCTATATGTGTCCTTATGAAGAATGGACAGATGATGATTATTGGAAAACATATGAATTACAAGATGAACATTATAGAACATGTGATACAAGTACTGTAGTCAGATGGAGATTCTTATATGATTTGGAAGAAGACTAAAGAAGAACTTAGTAAAGAAATTGCAGAATTAAAACGAATAAAAGGCTGTCTTGAATTCGATTTAACTTGTATGGGTATTATGAATTATGGACCTATTATGAGAGAATTGGATGAAGTTAATGCTAAACTTAAAAAATTAGAAGAAAGCTATGAAAACGATTGATATATATGCAAACGGACCTACAATGAACTTCGAAACTATCGAAGACTTGAAGGCTAATGAAAAGGTCAGGAAAACTTTGTTCGATGAACATGGTTTCTTAAAAACTTTCTATATTTTCGAAGACGTTAATAAACGAAACCCGCTCAATAATAGATTTAGAGTTGGTCTTTTTAATCATGGTAAATGGGCGTCAATCGAAACAGATACATTAGATGAAATGCAATCTGCATTAACAGATTTTAAAGTTCAAATTAAGGATCGAGATGGAAACTGATTTTTTAACTTATGACGAATGGTTAAAAGAAGATATGGAAAAATACAAAAAGGAATGTCCAGAAGATCCGTATTGTAATTATTATGTTCCTGGTTGGAAAGATGGTTCTAACCAAATAGGTGACTGGATTTGGTCATATCATAGTTAAGGAAATAAAATGACCGAATATCAATTTAAGAAACATGAAGCATTCCGCGGTTTGTGTAGAATGAGAATTAAATATGCTCAGTTTATGTCTGAAGGTTTCGAACAGATGAATATAAATGAAACTATTACAGAAGAATGGGTTTCAAAAAAGATGGAATTCTGGTCTAAAGTTAAAGAGTATTGGGAAGGCAAGTTAGAACTTTCATATAAATGGGAAAATGTAAAATGAAAAACGATTATTTTGATTTAGAAAAACTTATGGACGATTCTTCCGATAAGGTTGATGATGAACTTGATAATTTAAATAATGAAGTTTGCGGTATTACGAAAGGCGTTGGTCGTATGACTTTGCAACCAATCCATGAAGTTGAAGCAGAACATTATTTCGATGACGAAGCTATGGATGAAAATTATTATCTGATTTTTTCATATAATAATACTAAAATTGGTTCTCCTGTTCGTAATAGGTTTGCAGTTCTTTCTTATGCAGAAACATACCCTGTATTAGTTAAATCACTTAAAACAGAAGAT
This sequence comes from Bacilli bacterium, assembly GCA_017450215.1. Lineage (GTDB taxonomy): Bacteria > Bacillota_I > Bacilli_A > ML615J-28 > CAG-698 > RGIG3506. Next base: position 5,200 of record JAFSVH010000086.1, read on the forward strand.
TCAAAAGTTATTAGAATTAATAATCAAAAAGAATTTCATAATATTCTTAAGAAATTAGTTAATGACGATTCTGTATTACGTTCTGTAAGAAGTGCTATGAATCAAAAGGAAGCTAAGAAATGAAAGTATCAAGACTTATAAAGATTTTACAAAACTATCAAGAAAAATACGGAGATATTGAAGTATTATCCTGCACTAAAGAATTCTATATAGCAACAGGTAGTAATTATTTTACTGATGACCTTAATGTTGACTGTAACGAAGGCGAAACATTGGACTGGCAAGGAAAACAAGCAATAAAAATTTACGGATATGTCTAAAAAAGAAATAATTGAAGTTGATGAAATACATCGTATATTAGTAGATAATAAGAAATGGAATTAAAATTTACAAAATCTAAATGCCCAATATGCAATGAAATGACACTTGTGCCTGTCATGTTTAATCATGATACACCTACTATGACTACATTAAATGCATATGTTATTCGTGATGATATTGTGCATGGTAGTATTCCATTATATAGAGGCAAAGCAGTTTATGTAAAAGAATGCGCCAATTGCGGTTTTATTGCACAATTTAATGCTAATCGAGTAGAAAAAAGAGGTATCTTATAATGACAGCAGAAGAAGCAAGAAATAGCAGATATTCAGCAGAAGACGAAAAACCAGGACACCATAACACATTCAACCTACTTATAAGCGACTACATCAACGATATAGAACGCAAGATAAGACAAGTCATGCATTATACTGATGCAATGGTTTATTCGTTAAAAGACTTGTGTAACCGCAGAGATATAGTTAACGAAATTTTGCGTCTATTAGAAGAAGATGGGTTTGAAGTAGTAGCAGAAGCAAATTGTAATATTGAGCTAAATATGGACTGGTATGAATTGTTTATTACATGGAGAAAATAAAGCAATAAAAATTTATGGTTATATTTAAAAATAACCATTTTTATTTTTATAAATATATTGTTAATTTGAGGAATCGTGAACGTGAAACGTAAATGTGTATTAGGTGTCTTGAAGACCGAAGAGGGTCTTCGAATTAAAGAAGAAATGCAGCTATGGTTAAGGGAACGCTATGAATTAATTTGCGTAGAACAAGACCCACCAGGAGCGCTAATTGAATTTCCAGCAATGATGCAAGCTGTTCAGTTATCATTAGCAACAAATGAACCAATCTTGTATCTTCATACAAAAGGTGCTGCCAATATTCATGGAAATCAAAAATTTGTTAGACAATTGTGGATGCATGAATTTCATAATTTAGCAGATTGGTATTTTGAACAAGTAAATTGCGAAGAACCAACTGTTGCTGCTCCAATTGTAAGCAAAAATAAAAAAATTACATGGTTTAATGGATTTGTATTTAATCCTGCTGCAGCAAATCAGATGATTAAGCATTTGCGTATTCCTAGTGACCGTATGTGGTATGAACAAGGGTTTTTAAATGAATGCTATTTGAATATTGTTGGTAAATATTCTATTGATAGTGATGATTCAAATATTGCTTGGAAGAATTTCTGTAGTGTAAGTCATGCTTTGTTTAATCCATTATCTCATACTAGTGATTTAAGAAAACATATTCCTGAATTACAATTAACTCCAGAATTTTTATCTCAAAATAATTGTTCTGTTGAACATGAATATGAAAAAGATACTCCGATATTATGTGTATTTGGTTGCTTGTTAACAGAATCAGGTAAGAAGATTAAAGAAGAAATGTTACCTTGGCTTACAGAAAAATATTCTGTAACTGTTGTTAATCAAGAAGCACCAGGAAAATTATTTGAATTTCCAGCGCTTAAATATGCAAAAGAATTAAGCATTGCTAAAAATAAACCAGTTCTTTATATTCATACAAAAGGTGCTGGTAATAGTCAAAATTTATATAATCAAGCTAAATGCCGTTTAGTTTGGAAGAATGAATTTTCAGATAATTATGATTGGTATTTAAATAAAGTTAATATTAATAATGCAACTGTATGTTGTCCATTTACTCATAAAAACTTAGGTATGACTATTTTAAATGGTTTTATTGCTACTCCTGAAGCATGGAAAAAAACCAATATCTATTTTCCACAACCAGAACTCAAAGATGAACGTATAGGTTATGAACATTTATTTGATTTTAATGACTGTAATATTTATGGTAGAGTTATGGATGATGTAATTTTGGGAACAACTGCATTTGAAAGAATGCTTAATTATATTAATAATTTTTAAAATGAGTGATAAATTACCAGTAATAATAAGTTTAACTTCTTGGAAAGATAGAATTACAACAGTAGGAAAAACTATTAAAAGTATTATTGAACAATGTAATCCTTATAAAGTTATATTAACATTATCAGTTGATGAATTTCCTAATCTTATAAAAGATTTACCAGAAGATTTATTAGAATTTAATAAAAATAAATATTTAGATTTTTTATGGGTTAATGGAAATATAAAATCATTTAAAAAAGTTTTATATACACTTGTTAAATATCCAAATTATCCAATAGTAAGTGCAGATGATGACTGTATATATACTGAAAATTATGCTAGTATATTATATAATAAATGGTTAACTGATAAAAATTCAATATGGACGTATAAACGAGAAACAAGTACAAGATCTTTTTATTTTGGTCACGGACCTGCATGTTTATATCCACCAAATTGTTTTAAAATATATGGATTAGGATTGTTATCCAAAGAAATTATTGATACGCGGCATGATGATATATATTATGGAGTTCTTGCAAAAATGATGGGTATTTCAGTTAAGCAAGTACTTGACGATAATATGCATGTTCCATATATATTTCATGATGAAACATCACCATTACATGATAATGAAATTAACGGTTTAATTTGCATACAAATATGTTTACAATCATTAACACAAAATATATGTAAAATACCAGCAGAAATTTTAATGTAATCAATATAATTTAGTTACCTGAAAGTATTTAATATTAAAATAAGGGTTTAAGAAAACCCTTATTTTTATTATCAACGTTTCTAATTCCTTAATATCCAAAAGCGTCAGTCCATTCATTATTGCAGTCATAAGCAAAATCTTCTAGTTCTTGGTCATGACTAATCTTACCATCTTTATCTATATCAACATGTTTAGAGAAATCTTCAAATGTATCTTCAAAATTACCATAATTTAAAGTGACTCTCAATACATCTTTTTCATAGAAGTATTCACAAATCATTGATACATCATGTTCACCATCATCTAGTCCATAACATACAGTATTAGGAACAGTTGATTTTAATTGTGAAGCATTATCAAATTCGAATACTTCTAAAAGAACTTCACTTAAATTCTCTACCAATGCTGGTGTATTTACTGATTCAACCAAATAACCAGCATTCTCTAATGTTTCTAATGCTTCGTCTAATTTCATAATTTTAACAACTATACTATTTATAATGGTTAACTGAAAGTATTTAATATCAAAATAAGGGTTTAAGAAAACTCTTATTTTTATTATATTTAAACCATAACCAATAAGGAGACCAATATGGGCATTGAATATTTTATGGTCCGTGATATTGTAAGTCAGGTTACACGTAGACATGATTTTGATAGTTCTCGTTGCTCTAAATGTCACAGAAAAACAGGTGATTTGATTAATTATATGTGCGAAGAATGTTATAATAAAGGATGGAATAAGAAATTTTCCAGAAATCATAAACTTTCAAGGTAATTTATGACTGAGAAAAATAAAGAATTTCAAGAGCTAGTCGATTTATTTCATGAAATGCGAAAGAATTTTCCATTTCGTTATCTTGATTTTCCAAAACTTGTTTCTAAAAATCGTGTAGATGCAAGAATTGGAAATCTTATGTATCAAGGTCAACTTATCAGGGATGTCAAAAATTCTATTCTAAGGTATTGGATGAAATATCACCCAATGGAAGACGGACCAAGAGAATATAATAAATTATAAAAAGAGGGAATTTAATTTCCCTCTTTTTTAATTATAATACAATTTATTTTCTATATTAAACTGTTTGTATTTATTTTCTATAAATGCTATTATATCATCGACTTTAGTATCGTTACTTATATACATCAAATTTTGTGGCGGAACGTTTTCTACAATAAAACACCATTCACCCGAAGGATCCTCACGGTCATGTCTTACCTTTACTTGTTTAGGTAAAACAACAAGATATTTATTTTCGCCATAGGGATAAAAACCATCTGCTTCTGGTAATGGCATATTTTTAATTGTTTTTGACAGTTGTTCTGGTGTTTCTCCTTCTAATGACATCAAATACAATCTTGCTTCGCCATAATATTTTGATGCTTTACATCTAAGTCCAGTTCTTGTAATTACTTCTGGTTTAACAGGTGAATTATGAATAAAGAGTCTATTACTAACAGCATGTTTATATTTATTAGGTTTCGCTTCAGGTGAAAGACTTGCAATTGAAACTGCTATTTTTGCTGCACTAGCATCTAATACACTATAATTACAATTGAAATTAAATTTTTCACCGATTGAATTCAAGATATTTTCAAGTAATTCTTCTTTAAGTTCATCGTTTTTAAATAAGCCAACGCAAATTACTATATAGGATACATCTTCATCATAATCATCAGAATGATAATCTGTTTCATAAGTACATTTTTGGCCAGTAGACTTTTCTATTTCTTTTGCTATAGCTTTAATGACAATTTTTGGATCTATGACTTGTAAAAATTCAACCAAATAACCTGCAGTTTTTAATGTTTTAATTGCTTCATTTAAATTCATTATTAAAGACATATTTTATAAATGATACTTCTTTATGGCAGGATAGTGTTGTTACTGATGTTTTTGAAAATGATGGAACTTCATTTGAATTTGTTATGCCAGAAGCTGATTTCTGTGATGCAGAGCAACGTGCAGAATATGAAGAAGTTGTCCGTAGCCTTATTTTTAAGGCAATTAAAAAAGCTAATGCAGCAAGTATTGCTGCTGCTAGAGCACGTATGCGTCATTAATTTTTAATAAAAAGAGGTTAAAATGAATTTAGATGAAGCAAAAAAACTACTTTCAGAAAATGGCTATGAAGTCATTAATGAAAGCCATGTACAAGGTCATTGTGCTAATTGTGGTGAAGAACTATGGTCATATGAACCATATTTAACATATAGAGGCAAAAGATACTGTGAAATGTGTTATGATGAATTGGATAAAAAATCCATATATAAGTTGGCTATAATTCCTTATATAGATATTACTGACAATAAACATTATAGGATTAAACTTAATATTTCTGATTGTTATCTTGATGACTATAAAGAAATTAAGAACTATGCAATTAAGAAAGTTGAGGAAAAATTTAAATCTGGTGTTTATGGTGAAGAATGGAAAGCTAAATTTGACCGTATGAGTGTTTTTATTAACAAACATAGAGTAGAACTATATTAATTTTTAAATTATCAAAATTATAAAAGGGTTGACGAAAGTCAGCCTTTTTTCTATATTCTAATATATGAATTTAATTTCAGAATCATATAAAGTTACATGGCAATATAAAGTTTCATCATATACTTATCAAAAATCTTTTGGAAGTAAAGATGAAGCTATTGATTTTATTAATACTGATGAAGATTTGGATTCTGCAATTAATGTTAAATTATATCATGTAAAGACTATTGAAGAAGAAATTTCATTTAATACAGAATCTTCAGAAAAAACAGTAAATTATCCAGTTCATTATATGGATATAGAAGTTCATCCTAAAAGCGGAAATATCAGAAAATAAAACGAGGTTTTGAAATGATTACAGACGAAGAAAAGAAAAAGATTTTAGATGAGGCTATTCCTAGAATGAAGGAACTTAAAAAGAAGGCTTTAGAGGAAGATACAGAAGGCGCACATTGTGCGGCAGATGCTTTACTCTGTGAAATTTTGGATAAGCTCGGTTTCAAAGAATTGACCAAGATATTCTGGGAAATGGAACGCTGGTATGCATAAGGAAGAATAATATGAGTATTGATTTAAATCTTTGGAAAAATTACTTTAATGGCAAGTTTGAACTTGACGGTATGCTTAATGACATGATTTGGTGTGGTAATGTTTATGTTACCAGTAATAATGCCGAAATCGAATCTGACCGTGAGGATATGGAACAACTTGTAAAAGCGATGAACCAAGAAGAATATTCTCATGCAGATTTCAATGATGCTTATTACAATGATGCTGTAATCTTTTACAACGACAAGAATGGTAATAAGGTTTCATTCTTGATTCGTGGTTGGGGATATTTGACTAGTAGTGGAATTCCAGAAGATTTAGCCGTAAAAATCCAGGATTCTTTAGGAGCATATATTATTACTTGTATGCATGATGTTACAATGAAGGAAAAATAATGAATAAGGTTGATTGGAAACCAGTATTTGTAAATGGAGATTTACATCCTGACCTTCATGTAGGTGATAGAGTATTAATTTATGAAACACCAAACCAATATTTTGGCGAGGGTAATAAGAAAACTTTAATAGAAATTGGCACATTAAATATGTGGCCATCAGTTAAACAATATTATTGGGAAATAGACGGAGATTATGATACTACTTTCGGAGCACAATTCACAAAATATTGGGCAGAATTACCAGAAATCCCAGATGAAATAGAAAACTAAAAAAAAATTAAATGGAGATAAAATATGACTGATGATTTCGGCGATAGAATGAAACTTTATGAAGGAATCGAGGCACAAAGAACCTTTATTCCTGGACTTCCTATCTGCGTAAGAATTGACGGTAGGGCATTCCATACATTTACCAGAGGAATGAAACGACCATATGATGAAGATATGGCTAATGCAATGATTGAGACTATGAAATATCTTGTCGAACAGTCAAATGCTTGCATTGGTTATACTCAGTCAGATGAAATCTCCTTAGTTCTCAGAGATGACTGCGATGCATTATTTGGTGGTCGTATTTCTAAACTTACTTCCGTATTGGCTTCGATTGCGACTGCCAAGTTTAATGAAATAATCCACAAGACATATCCGGATAAGCCGCTTGCATTTTTTGATTGCAGATGCTGGCAAGTTCCTAATAGGGTTGAAGCAACTAATGAAATTCTTTGGCGAGAATTTGATGCAACCAAGAATTCTATTTCTATGGCTGCAAGGGCTTATTATTCTGATAAGCAGCTACATGGCAAGAATGGTTCTGAAAAACAGGACATGCTTATGGAAAAGGGTATTAACTGGAATGATTATCCGGCTTTCTTCAAGAGAGGAACTTATGCACAACGTAAAGTTGTTGAACGTGCTTTAACAGCAGAGGAATGGGAGAAGATTCCGGAAGAATTTAAGCAGAAAGTTGAACGTGATACATTGGTTAAACGCTCAGAAATTCAGGTTATTGATATGCCTATTTTTTCTAAAGTTGTAAACAGAGTTGATGTTATCTTTAACGGTGAAAAACCTGTTGTAGAGGCTGTATAATGACAGTAGAAGAAGCAATAGAATTCTGTAAAGAGTTGGAAACAGTTCACAAAGAAGATTGTGATGATGTTAAAAAATTGTCTGAAATTCGCAATATGCTCCGTGAATATAACTATATGAAAGATGATTTTGGCAAGTATGAATATATTTGTGATAGAATGTCAAGCGATGAATATTATGAACTCGAAGCCGAATATGAAGCTGAATGCGGCGAAGAGGAAGAAGATGAGGATGAAGACTAATGGAATATAAAGTCAAGGTCAGCAAAACAATGACTATTCATGCAGCATCTGAAGACGATGCATACGAAATAGCATTGATGCGTATTAATGAAGACGGATTCGAACCAGATGAAGCAGAAGTTACAGAAATAAAGGAAGATTAATTATGTCATGGGGAATTAGGTTATTCGCTGAGAAAAGAAGAAGAGGATCCAGTAAATGGGAAATGATTGGTAAAACCAATATTCTTGATGAAGTTAAACATATTTTAATTACCGACACAATGGAATTTGCCGCCGGCGTTCAAGATATTGAAGAAAATACATTTGACTCAGTAGATAATTCTGAACTTTCTCAAGGAGTACTTGATTTCTATGATGGTAATATTGATGAATATCATTGGGTCAAGGTTTGTCCATTAGATAACATGAAACGTCTTTGTGATAGAATCGTTGAACAGTATGATAATACTATGATGATGTGTTACAAGGCGTTAGGATTTAAGTGTGAAATAAATCCTTATATCGATTGTACACTTGACCTTCATTCTGACAGGTATCTGGAAGGCTCTGCTGACTCTGTTCCTGATCGTAATCCATTAACATATCCGATAAATAAAGAACTTTTGGAAGAACTTAATAATCAGTCTGCTGGTTATAAAAAAGCTCTTAAATGGAATGGTCTTTTATGGGCTATTCAAGATATGGCTAGAGAAGATTGGGATTTGGATAGAGATGCTGAAATTCGACTTGTATTCGTAAGGAGTTGTTAATGACAGATTTTAAAGAAATTTATAAAGATGATAATCGAATAAAAGTTAGATTTAAACAGGGAAAGCATGAATATGATGTTATATTTGATTTTTGGGTAGATCAATCAGAAGAAATACCAGAACCAGCAATTTCATTTAGTATTACATCTGATCCAAATCCAGATTGGCGAGAACAAGGTCTTACACAAACGTTTGGCGTGAATGATTTTGCACAATTTTTAAACAAGTTAAAGGAAATTTCAACTTACGATGACAAAGAATGAATTAATTGAAGAATTACAAAAAGTTGAAGGAAATCCACAAATAACAATAGCTATTGATGGAACGTGGGGTAAAGAAAGTTATTCCGCTGTCAGAGTTACTCCTTTATACAAACATGACGGACATAAGGTAGACCCAAATGCATGTATTTTTGAAATTAATGCTGAAAATAAAATAGATGTTTCAGCAAAACGAAAAGTAGAAATGCATACACTTTATATGCTCAAAAAATATGGTCCTTTAAGTTTATGCAGTATCGATGAAAGATATTGGGCAGTTAATGGACCATGGTTTGAAAAATGGAATCAAGAAAAAATTGAACGTCTTGAAGCTGAAATAGCAAAACTTAAAAAGGAAAACCATGAAGCTAGGTGATTTATTAAGAGCTAGAACTATTGATGCATCTGAGAAGGCAGTTAAAGAAGAAGCATCCAAGCTTTTTAAACGTGCATATTCAGAAGCTCAAAGATGTGCTGATAATAGAAAACGAAGTGCCAGTATATCTATCAATACGGCTGAATACGATGACGAACATCCACTTTTTGATTATACCTATGATTCACCCTTACTGATAGATAAAATCGTCCCAGATGTCATTAAAATGTTCCAAAACGAGAGTATAACAGCTAAGCTTGAAGATTCTCCAAAGGGAATGATTAAACATTGGATATTACGATTATCTTGGTAATTAAAAATTCAAAATAAAAAATAAAACCGGTTGATTTTGACCGGTTTTTCTATATTTGTAAACATGGATAATGACGAGAAGTGGAAATACTTGATTGAACTTGCTAGAAATAATAAGGCCGATTTTGAAAAAGATGAAAAATGGTTAGTCAAAGGTTGTGGGATAAAGTTATATCTTAAACCTACATATAATTTTGGCAGAATTTTCTTTGACGTATGCACAGACGATAAAACACCAGCACTAATATCGTTAGGTTTGGGAGTTTATCTTTGTAATTTCTTTAGTGGTAAAACACCGTCTGAAATTTTAGCAATAAATCCGAATTGGTTTGTTCAAAACGGTTTTACTAACGGTTTGACGCCGACTAGGCAAAATGGTTTTGCAAGTATTTTAAATCAAATGAGAAAATATGCAGAAGCTTATAGTATAATGGGTTAATATGAATTTAATTGAGTTTAATAATATTTGTTTATCGCTTGGTTGGGTAAAAGATTTAGGATATTCAGTTATTGATGATTCTCAATATTCTCATGTATTTTATAATGATAAAGACAGGACGGACAATTATTTAGTTATAGTAAATGTAAATATAAATTATATTGCAAATCCGACAGAACCGATAGGAGAATTTACAATTTTTCTTGGCAATATTGTAGATGGTAAATCTATAGTAGTTGATGAACGAAAATATGATTTACTTGATAAAGACTGGAATGTTTTGTATATTAGAGAACTTATCAAAGAAATGTCCGATTTCTTTATGTATTTACATGTTGGTCCAAATATAAAGAATAAAGAACTTGATGAATTATTGAAAAAATTAGATTTTATAAAGCAAGAGGATTGGGACGAAGCTGAGACTTGGTATGCTACCGATATAGTTCCATTTTGCCCACCGATTTTATATACAGAAGGTCTTGATAGAAATTACTTTAAACCAGAAGGTGTAAGAAGAGTACAGGTATTAGATACAGTTGAATATGATATATACAATGTATATTCTAATAATCCAGAAATTGGTCATTATGGAACCAATAAATGGAAATGCACTTGGAAGGAATATAGAAATATAGACGATATAGAAAAGGCATTATTAGCGGCAAAAGAAAAATTAGAACAATATAGTATAAAAGGAATAAAAGATGATGGGTGATAATTTATTTGGTGTATGTAGTAATTTGACTCCTACAGAAGGTCAACTTCTTTCAGAAGAAAAAAGTAAAAAGTTTAAAGAAAAAGTTAAATCAGTTCTTAAAAATGGTGATGACCGTTATATTATTGAATTTAACTGGATTCCAATCGGTAGAATGACAAGAGATAAGGTAGCAGAATTTATTAGAGAATCTGTTATTAATTCTTTGCCACCATTTAAGAAATCAGCAGTAGATGAATTGATAACAGAAGGTTATAAATTGATTCATACTATTGACTGGAACGCACAATGTGCAAATGCTACTGCGATAGAACAAGGTTTAAATCCAGTATATGTTACAACAGAAATTACAGTCTAATTAACTGTGTATGTTCATAAAAGGGTTGACGAAAGTCAATCCTTTTTCTATATTATAAAATATGTCGATATATAGTGATTTTCAAGAAATCAAAGATAATTCAGACATTGACGGATCAATGCCGATTACTATTGCATCAGTATTAAAAGATGCATGCGGTATAAAATTTAGTAAAAATCACTTCAATAATTGTAAAGTTGTGTTAACTTTTAATCTTACTCTTTATGATTTTCCAGATTTCCGCGGAGGTATGGATGTAGATATTTGGATTATGCATAAATTTGGTGATTCCATTAAAGAATTTTTCAAGAATATTATATCAGACGATACAGATTTATATTTAGTAAAATGTGAATATAGCAAAGGACAATGTAATCTGATGTCATTTGATACACAATCCGTAAATTTTTATTTTGAATATTTTAAACAATTTAAAAATCATCTTCCACCAGGACCAACAGTATACGGATAAAATTATGAAAAAATTATTTATTCTTTTAGCATTTGCTATGACTTTAATCGGTTGTGAAAAAGTATCACCTTTGGAACCAGGAGTAACCGTCAATAGTAGTTTAAAACCATCATTTTATTACATTGATGATGGTCATATTATGGATAATTTATATTATATTTGTGACAGAAAAACAAATAATGTATATATTTATCATACTATAGGTAATCGCGGTGCAATGGCTGCTTATTTTGATGAGACAGGTAAGATTGCAAAGTGTAATGAAGTAAAATAAAAAGAGAGTTTTTAAACTCTCTTATTTTTATTCATAAATCTCTTTACCATACAAGACTGCAAATTCATTAGTATCACTAGGAATAAGTGATTCTGAATCTTCGAATTGTTCTCGTGCACGATCACATACTGCATCATATTCAGAATCTGGTCCGTAAGAACGTTCATTATCAGCATCCCAGTTATTATACATGAAATCTAAAATTTCTTTCTGTTTTTCGCTTGGCGTTGTCCATTCAATGACTGCTTCAGCACCTTGCTTAACTGACCAACCTTGACGATATGCATAATCTTGAAGTTCTCTTTCTTCATATTCCATAATCATATCAGCCCGTTCTTGACCTACTTGGTCTGCAACTATTTGATATACTTTATTCTTATAGTCATCAAATGTCGGTTCTGCAGCAACTGTAAATTCACAAAGATAACCAGAATTTTTTAATAACTTTAATGCTTCTTGTAATTTCATACCTGTTCCTTTTTATTATTTATAGCTAGGGTTGACAAATCGTTTAATTTTTTATATATTTGAATTATGGGAAAGAAAAAAATAAAATATATTTGCCAACCAATAGAAGATGTGTTAGCAAGAATTAAGAAAAGTAAAAAAATTATTGATAATTTTTATATAGAAGATCATTTATATGATAGACCAAATCAATGTTCATTATATTATTTAAAAAAACATATTCAATTTGTTATAGACTATGATGAAAAACATGGATTATCTATAAATGTTTATAAGAATGATTGTTTTATAGAATGGGCTGCTAAGAAAAATGCTGAATGTGTTGCAAGAGGAATTCTTAGATGGCTTAGACTTGGTGATATAGGAAATTCACAAGAAAGTTTAGTTATAAAAGAAATGAAAAGAAATAATATTTATTTTTAAATATATGGGAAAAGAAGTAGTTAAATTAAAAGAATATTCTTTTGAAATTGGTTCGATTGATGACAGCAGCGAAACTGTAGCAATCGTTGGACAGGAATATTCTTCAGTGAGTAGCGATGAAAAATTTTATCGAAAGGAAGATGTTGATAAATTACTCATCGAAAAAGATAAAGAAATTAAACAATTAGAATATCTATTACATATTACATCAAAGGCTAGATAAAGGAGAAAAATCAGATGATGTCAGCTGTTAACTTTTTAACCTGGATTCTTGAAGCAGCAGGTATCTTTGTAGGAGCATTCGGTGTTCTTGCATTATCAATGTTTATTCATAACAGGATTAAACGTAAATGCTGGGAAGGCGAAGATACCGCAGAGCTTATTCTGGGTGTTATATGTACCATCGCAGGTATTGCATTATTTACTATTGCACCAAATAAAGAAAAAAGATTTGAAATATTTTATGCCATGAAACCAAAATGTCAAGAAGAAACTGTAAGTTGTCTTAAGAAACAGGCAGAATGGTATCAAGATTCTATAAACTATAATGTCAATATTCAGACATTAGATGAAAAATATGTAATTGATTCTCTTAAAAATGTAATCAATAATTACAAAAAAGGAAAATAAATAATGGTTGATAAAGATTTTATTCATTACGACAAAAAATATAATAAAAGACATAAAATTATTATTGCAATTATCGCACTATTGTGTATTGCAATTCAATATTTACCTTATAAGGTCATTGCGGCAAATGATGAAGTTGATCATCTTGAATGTGTCGAAGTTTCAAGAATGCCGAACTGTGCAAGTGAAAAACAATATTATGCTTATGCGGTTACT
>JAFSVH010000087.1 GCA_017450215.1 Bacilli bacterium
CTTAATGATTATAATTCATATTTTCCTCAAAATACATTATATAATTGGAGTGTTGTAAGTTCATATAATAATTGGAGTTATAATATAAGTATATGGGGTACAATACAATTGAGTGGACAAGATATAATAGTGATTGAAGGTACATCTACACTTAATTCTAAATTAAAGATAAGATTGACGCTTTCGATTGAATAGTTAATTAAACAAACTCTGCAATAAAACTTGCGGAGTTTTTAAAAGCAAAAATGCTTAACAAATAACCTTAAATATGGTAAAATCGTTATATGATATATTAAAAGGTGGAAAAACGCCAAATGATGTGGTAGCTATTATTTATTTGAAAATAACTTTTGTTAGAGAGGAATTAATATAAATTATGGGCTTATTTAGTTTTTTTAAAAGTAAAGAAAAAACATTAGAAGAAAAAAATAAACAACGTAAATATTTAGTTGGTATGGAGAAAACAAGAAAGGGTGCTTTTGCTCGTCTTTCTTCTATCTTTAATTCATATAGTGATATTAATGAAGAATTATTTGATGAATTAGAAGAAATCTTTGTAATGGCTGATATCGGTGTTGAAACAGTTGTTGACTTTGTTGACGAAATTAAAAATGATGTTAGAGTAAATGGTATTACAAATGTTCATGATTTAGAGCCAATTATTGTTGATAAGATGTTTGAAATATATCTGAAAGGTGAAGTTGTTAACTCTAACTTAATAGTTAATAAAGATGGATTAAGTGTTTATTTATTTGTTGGTGTTAATGGTGTTGGTAAAACTACAACAATCGCAAAGATTGCGAATAAATTAAAAAAAGAAAAGAAGAAAGTAATTCTTGCTGCTGCTGACACTTTTAGAGCTGGTGCTATTGAACAACTTAAAGTATGGGGAGATAGAGTTGGTGTTAAAGTAGTCTGTGGAAAAGAGGGTGCTGATCCATCTAGTGTAATTTATGAAGCAATTAAGATAGCAAAAGAAGAACATTATGATTGTCTTCTTTGTGATACTGCAGGTAGACTTCAAACTAAAGTCAACTTGATGAAAGAATTAGAAAAGATGAAAAGAGTTATTGAACGTGAAGTACCTGATGCTCCTCAAGATACTCTTTTAGTAATTGATGCAACAACAGGTCAAAATGGTTTATCACAAGCAAAAGCTTTTATAGAGGCAACTGATGTAACAGGTGTTGTTCTAACAAAGCTTGATGGAACTGCTAAGGGTGGAATTGTTCTTGCAATTAGAGATAAATATAGTATCCCAATTAAGTTTGTATGTCTTGGTGAAAAACTTGATGATATTGAATATTTCGATATTGAAAGTTATATCTATGGCTTGTTTGCTGATTTGTTAGGTAATAATGATGAAAAATAATATGCAAGGTAATGTAATAGATAAAAAGACAAACAAATTAGAATATAAAAATTATATCAATTCTTTATTTGATTTATATTCTAGTTTATTAACTGAAAAGCAAATTGAATATTTTAAATATTATTATTTTTTAGATTATTCATTAAGAGAAATTGCTAGTATTTATAATGTAAGTAGTAATGCCATTTATGATCAAATCACTAAAATTGAGGAAGCATTAGAAAAATATGAATCTTTACTTCATTTAAAAAAATTAAATGAAAAAAGATTAGATGTTCTTGAAGTGATGATAGATGATGTTGGAAAGTTAGAAGAGATTGTTAGAAGAATTAATGATGAAGATTTAAATAGAGTATTTGAATCTATAAATAAAGATATTAAGAATATGAAAGAATTAGAAAAAATGGAGTGAATATATGCCATTTGAAAGTTTATCTGAAAGATTACAAATGAGCTTACGTCGTATCACTGGTCGTGGTAAGTTAAACGAAAATGATATCGATGAAATGATGAAGGAAGTTAGGCTTTCTTTATTAGAAGCTGATGTAAATTATAAAGTTGTAAAAAGCTTTTGTGCTGATGTAAAAGAAAAAGCCATTGGTGTTGCAATTACTAAAACTGTTACACCAGGAGACCAAGTTGTTAAGATTGTACACGATGAATTAAAGAAGTTGATGGGTGAAGAAGCAGAACCTGTTCATTATAATACTTCTTCTGGTACTAGTGTGTTTATGCTAGTAGGTTTAAATGGTGCTGGTAAAACTACACATTGTGGGAAGCTGGCTCTTTATTTAAGGAAGAAGGATGCTAAACGTCCATTGTTAGTTGCTTGTGACGTTTATCGTCCAGCTGCAATTGATCAACTTAAAACAATTGGAAAACAAATCGGTATTGAAGTATTTAGTATGGATCCTAAGAACAAAGTAACTACTATTGTTCAAGAAGGTATTAAATATGCTAAGAAAAATAATTATGATTTAGTAATTCTAGATACAGCTGGTAGACTACATGTTGATGAAGTCTTAATGAATGAACTTGATGAAGTAGTAAAAGTAGCTCATCCTGATGAGACTTTACTTACAATTGATGCTATGACTGGTCAAGATGCGATTAATGTTATAACAACATTTAATCAACGTCTTGCATTAACTGGTTGTATTATGACAAAGCTTGATGGTGACACTAGAGGTGGTGCTGCTTTATCAGTAAGATATCTTACTAATGTACCAATTAAGTTTATTGGTGTTGGTGAAAAATTAGATCAATTAGAAGTATTCCATCCAGAAAGAATGGCTGGCAGAATTCTTGGAATGGGTGATGTTGTTAGCTTTGTTGAAAAAGCAGCTGAAAACATTGATGAAGATGAAGCACTTAAGATGATGGAAAAGATTCAAAAAGGTGTTTTCAATTATAATGATTTCTTAAAGCAAATTAAGATGATTAAGAGAATGGGATCATTGAAGATTTTATTAGGTATGATTCCTGGACTTGGTAGTAAGCTTAAGAATATCGATATAGATGATAAGCAATTTTCATATATTGAAGCAATTGTTTTTTCTATGACACCAGAAGAAAGAAAGAAACCAGATTTACTTGCTAAGAATCCTAAACGTCGTGAAAGAGTAAGTAAAGGTAGTGGAAGAAGCTATCAAGAAGTTAATAACTTAGTTCAAAGATTTAATGATATGAAAAAACAAATGAGTGCTTTAGCAGGAGTAAGTCCTGAAGAAGCAGAAAGAAGAATGAAAACAGGACAAGGAATGCCTAGCCAAAAAGCTAAAAAAGGTAAAGGCAAAGGAAGAGGTCAATTTAGATTTTAGGAGTTTTAATTATGAACGCTAAAAATGTTAATAACAAAGTTGATAACAAAGCTAATAGCAATATTATAAACATTTCTGATCTTATTAATGAAATCAAAAAATATAAAAAGAATGCCTTTTTAAGTGAAGGTAAATTAAAAGATATTGATAAAGATTTTTTGAAGAAAATAAAATTAAAAAGAAATGAAGTAATGCAACTTAAGAAAAAAATAGAAGCTAATGATATGGAATTAGATAAAGCATTTGAAGCTTTTGAAAATATCTATTATGCTAATCTTGATGCTCAAATACTTGCAGATACTAAAGATAAAGTTTTAGCTCCTAAGACATTGTTACATAGAAAAAGTGTTCGTGATTATGATTTGAAAATTGATAAATTAATTAAAGAATATAATGAAGTTGTGAAAGAAAATTCGGAAGAATTACAAAATAAGAAGAAGAATTACACACAACTAATTATGGATTTAGATAGAAAAAGAAAAAGTGAAAGTGCAAAAGAAAGAAAATCAAGACAAGCTGAATTAAGTAGACTTAATAAAGCATTAAGTGAAACTAATGATCGTGATAAGATTAATGAACTTAATGAAAGAATTAATGTAATTAAGAAAGAAACTCTTGATGGAATTAGAGAAGTAGAAGAGAAGTATATTAATCAACGAAAAGATATTGATATCAATAATATTGAATTTCTTAGGGAAGATGAACTAAACCAAGTTAAAATGAATTATGATTTTGAAATTAATAAATCACTAATTATTATTCAAAAAAGAAAAGATATTTTAAATTTTGATTTAGAAAACAAGAAATATATGCTTGAAGTAAGAGAAACAGATGCAATATTTAAAAAAGATTTGGTTCTCAAAAAGAATGGAGCTTTAGTTGCTCATGATGACAATAATAAAGAATTGTATCGTAAATTAATTGATTCTATTGATGAATTAAATAATCTGCAAATAGAATATAATTCACGTTTGCTTGATTGTGTTAAGAAAGATTATAAAGAGAGACTTGATTATGAAAATGATAATATCAGGTTTTTAGCAGTTGATGTTAATTTATCACTTGATAAATTAAAGAAGGATAGTCCTTTTGCTCTTTCTTTATCTCGCTTTAATAAATTGTATTTAGAACATTTAAAGTCTTGTGTTCAAAATGAATATGATAATATTTTAAATAATGTTAGATTGGCTTATTCATCATTTATGAAAGCAGATTATCAATATAAAGATATGAATGAAAAAATCACAAAATTGTTTGATGATTTTTATCATAATACAATAAAGAATGTTTCTTCTTTATATGAAATAAATCAAAAACTTGAAGCTGGAATTATTAAGAATTTTAAAACTGCTAATGATGAAATAAATACAATTATTCAAGATAGACAAGATATTTATGAAGAATTAAATAATAAAATTAATAATTGTATCTATCATTATGCTTTAGGTGATGATGAAGAAATCATAAAATATAAAGATGAAGACAAAATTAGAAAGCTTATTGATAAAAATAAGAGACATTATTTAATTGGTGAATATAAATCAATCGATGAAGAGATGGATGCTATTGAAAGTATTTATAGAGAACAGATTGATAATGTTAATAAAGAGAAAGCTGAACTTGATGCATATATTCAAGATGAAGAAAAGAAGATTCTTGATGATGAAGCAAGAGAAAAAGAATTGATTGAAAAGAATTATAATGATAAAAAGATTTCTATCAATGAAGAATATGATAAACAAAAAGAAGAAGTAATGAATAATTACAAGATTCAAATTAAGAAGAACGAAGAAGACTATAAAACTGAAAATAAATTATTATAATTTTTCTCAAATTATTTTAATATATTAAAAAGGAGCGATAATATGTTTGAATATATAAAAGGAAGAATCGAATCAATAAATGCAAAATATGTTGTTATTGATAATAATGATATAGGTTATATTGTACATGTTCCTAATCCATATAGTTTTAAAAAATATTTAGATGAAGGATTAGTTTTGAAAGTATATATTTATGATTATATTCGTGAAGATATTCATGACTTATATGGCTTTGAAGCAAAAGAAGAAAAAGATTTGTTTATTCAATTATTATCAGTTAAAGGTATTGGACCAAAGAGTGCTCTTGCCATTATTGCAAAAGGAGAAATTCAAGCACTTCAAGCAGCAATTAGTAGTGGTGATGTGAAATATTTTCAAAGGATTCCTGGAATTGGTGCAAAATCTAGTGGGCAAATTATTTTGGACCTTAAAGGGAAACTAGTTAGTCCAGTAGCTGAAAAAGAAGATCCTAAAATTAAGACAGTTAAGGATGCTTTGAAATCACTTGGATATAGTAGTAATGAACTTAAGAAATTAGATACTTTGTTAAATAATAATTTAGATTTATCTATAAGTGAATTAATTAAATTGTCATTAAAGAAATTATAATAATAGGAGATATACATGGATTATAATTTTAATACAAATGATATTAGTGATATAACATTAAGACCGAAAAAGCTTAATGAATATGTTGGACAAACAAAATTGAAAGAGATGTTAAATGTGTTTATCCAAACAGCAAAAATGAGACAAGAGAGTTTAGATCATGTTTTATTATATGGTCCTCCAGGACTTGGTAAGACTACACTTGCAAGTATCATTGCTAATGAAATGGAAACTCATTTCAAAGCAGTGACTGCTCCAAGTATTACTAGGACAGGAGATTTAGCTGCTATCTTGTCTGGACTTGATGCTGGTGATGTTTTGTTTATTGATGAAATACATCGACTACCAAAGATTGTGGAAGAAGTATTATATAGTGCGATGGAAGATTATTATCTTGATATAGTTGTTGGTAAAGATTCTACAGCACAAACAATTAGAATTGATTTACCTCCATTTACTTTGATTGGTGCAACAACTAGATATGGTGATATATCATCACCATTAAGAGATAGATTTGGTATTGTTAATCAAATCAATTATTATACAACTGATGAACTTAATATGATTGTGAAAAGAACATCGAAGGTATTTGATTTTGATATTGATGATGATGCTAGTTTAGAGATAGCAAAGAGGAGTAGAGGTACACCTAGAATTGCTAATAGATTATTTAGAAGAATTAGAGATTTTGCACAATTCGAAAAAGATGATAATGTAATTGATTTATCAATTACAAGAAAAGCTTTGAATAAGCTTGATATTGATGAGAATGGACTTAATATTACTGACCATAGATTACTTAGAACAATTATTGAAAAGTTCAATGGTGGTCCAGTTGGCTTATCTCCAGTTGCATCATCAATTGGTGAAGAATTAGTTACAATTGAAGATGTTTATGAGCCATATTTATTACAGGAAGGTTTTATTGTAAGAACACCACGTGGTCGTGTGGCAACAGAAAAAGCTTATAGGTGTTTAGGAATTGAACAAAAGAAAAAATAAAAAGTGCTAATTAGCACAGAATAGGACATATTATGGACGTAAAAGATTTTGATTATTATTTACCTGAAGAATTGATTGCACAAACTCCACTTGAAAAGAGAAGTGATTCAAGACTTGAAGTAGTTGATAGAATTAGTGGAAAAATAGAACACAAGCATTTTTATGATATTGTAAATTATTTAGATGAGAATGATTGTTTAGTATTAAATAATACTAAAGTAATGCCATCAAGAATTTATGGTGAAAAAGTTGATACAAAAGCAAAGATTGAATTCTTGTTACTTAAAGAAATTGATAAAGATGTTTATGAAGCTTTATCAAGACCTTTTAGAAGAATTAAAGTTGGTTCTATTATTTATTTCAGTGATAGTTTAAAAGGTGAGATAATTGAAAAATTAGATGAAGGAATATGTCACATTAAATTTAGTTATAAAGGAATATTTATTGAAGAATTAGAAAAACTTGGAGAAACTCCACTTCCACCTTATATTCATGAGAAATTAAAAGATTCAAGTAGATATCAAACTGTTTATGCAAAAGAACTTGGTTCTGCTGCTGCACCAACAGCAGGGTTACATTTCACTAAAGAATTATTAAAAGAATTAGAAGATAAAGGTGTTAAAATCTATTATGTTACACTTCATGTTGGTCTTGGTACTTTTAGACCAATGAGTGTCGATAAAGTGGAAGATCATGTGATGCATTCAGAATGGTATCATATGAGTAGTGAAGTAGCAAGTGCACTTAATCAAGCTAAAAAAGATGGAAAGAGAATAGTTAGTGTCGGTACTACTAGTACTAGAACATTAGAATCTATTTATTCCAAATATGGATGTTTTAAAAATGTTAGTGAAGAAACTAATATCTTTATTTATCCAGGATATAAATTTAAAGCAATAGATGCTTTAATTACTAATTTCCATTTACCAAAATCAACACTTGTGATGTTAGTTAGTGCTTTTGCTAGTAGAGAAATAATTATGAATGCATATAAAGAAGCAATAGAAAGAAAATATCGTTTCTTTTCATTTGGCGATGCAATGTTTTTAAAATAAGATATAGGTTAAAAAAATGGTTATTAAATATAAATTAAAGAAAAAAAGTAGTGAATGCAAAGCAAGACTAGGAGAAATCACTACCCCTCATGGGACATTTGAGACACCAGTCTTCATGGCTGTTGGGACTAATGCAACAGTTAAAACTTTAAGTGTTGAAGAATTAGAAGAATTAGAATCTCATATTATATTAGGTAATACTTATCATTTATGGCTTCAACCTGGTGATGATATTGTAAGAGATGCTGGTGGTCTTCATAAATTTATGAATTGGAAACATTCAATTTTGACAGATTCTGGGGGATTTCAAGTGTTCTCACTTGCTAAGCTTCGCGATATTAAAGAAGAAGGTGTTTATTTTAAACATCATAAGAGTGGTGCTAAATTATTCTTATCTCCTGAAAAATCAATTGAAATTCAAAACAATTTAGGTAGTGATATTATGATGTGCTTTGATGAATGTCCTCCATATCCTGCTAGTCATGAATATTTAGAGAAGTCACTTGAAAGAACATTAAGATGGGCTAAAAGATGTAAAGAAGCTAATCGTAATAAAGATACACAAGGATTATTTGGAATTGTACAAGGTGGAGAATTTGAAGATTTAAGGAAGAGAAGTGCAAGAGAATTAGTTGTCATGGATTTTGATGGATATTCAATTGGTGGAACTAGTGTTGGAGAACCAAAGGAAATCCAAAACAAAGTTTTAGATTATACTCTTGATATTTTGCCAGAAGATAAACCAAGATATCTAATGGGAGTTGGAAGTCCTGGTGCTATACTTGATGCAGTTGAGCGTGGAATTGATATGTTTGATTGTGTCCTTCCAACTAGAATTGCTCGTCATGGTACAGCCATGACAACAAATGGAAGGAAGATACTTAAAAATAAAGAATTTGAACGTGATTTTAGTCCACTTGACAATAAATGTGATTGCTATACATGTAAGAATTATACTAAAGCTTATTTACATCACTTAATCAAAGCTGATGAAATATTAGGATATAGACTTATTAGTATTCATAATATCCGCTTTTTAAATAATCTTACTAAAGAAATTCGCGATGCTATTCGTGAAGATAGGTTTATGGAATTAAAGAAGCGTGTATATGAAGAATATGGTTTAAAAGATGGAGGTAAAGATTTTTAATGAAAAGATTATTTAAGATATTTTTACCAGTTCTTGCTTTATTATTGGTCTTCCTTTTAACAAGCTGTAATAGTGTTGTTCCTAATTTAAATAGTATTACATTAAAGCTTGATGAGAAATTTGATGATTATATGTTTGAAAAAGCACCTGATTTTGAATTTAAATTCAATGGGAATTTAAATACTGTTGATAGTGTTAATAAAACATATTATACTGTGTTTTCATATAATGAAGATGATATTTTAAGTGAAGCTTTAACAATGTTATTTGATCAATATAAAGATTCTATAAAATATGAAATTGTAAATACTGATGAAGTTAAGATGAGAAAATATTCACATCTTGATAGTGAAGGTAATTTATACAATGTTGAGATGGTGTGTGATGATGGAAAAGTATATGATGAAGTTGCATATATTTCACTACCTAATGGACTGAAATTAACTGTTGATTATTGTAGATTTATAAGTAATGGTGTTACATATTATACTTGGAGATATTCAAGATCTATTGCTATGTATTTGTATTATCCTTTAATGGTAGTAGATGATAATGGCATAAGAAAAATAGTATTACTTACTTTACCTAATATGGTTAGTTATACTATCAATCCTGATCAAAAATTAGCTAGTCTTCTTACTAAAGATACTTATTTAGATTCATCATTCTATACATTTGAATATTTTGATGATGGTAATGATAAGGTAGAATATGTATTAGATTATTATAAAGATTATAATTTAAGTAAGATAAGTGATAATGTTTATAATTTTGTTTATTTAAATAGTGAATTTAAGCTTATGCTTAATGAAAATAGTTTTGTTATTGAATGGATTAAATATCTAAAATAAAATTAAAATAAATTTAAATATTAATTCCAAAATAATAGCTTTAAATACAAATGGTATTTTTTTGTTTATTTTTAACAAGTATTGTGTTATAATCGAAAAAGATAAGATTTTATAAAAAATGAATAAAAATATATATATTTAAAATATTAAAAATTTAATTAGTAATGTACCCTATGGAGGTAAATAATATGATGTATAATAGTCAAGATTCTTTTAACGAAAAACCTGTACTTAAGGTAGTGGGTGTTGGTGGAGGTGGCGGTAACGCTGTTAACAGAATGATTGAAAATCAAGTGCAAGGTGTTGAATTTATCGTTATTAACACAGATGCACAAGTTTTGAAGAAATCAAAAGCTAACACTCGTCTTCAAATAGGTAAACAATTGACAAGAGGACTAGGAGCAGGAGCTGATCCTGAAATTGGTAGACAAGCTGCCATTGAAAGTGAAGATGAAATCAGAAGCATTTTGGCTGGCTCTGACATGGTATTCATTACTGCTGGTATGGGTGGTGGTACTGGTACTGGTGCTTGTCCTGTTGTTGCAAAGATTGCAAAAGAATTAGGTTGCTTAACAGTTGGTATTGTTACTAAACCTTTCACATTTGAAGGAAGAAAGCGTCAACAACAAGCAACAAAAGGTCTTGCTGAACTTAAACCTTTTGTTGATACTATGATTGTTGTTCCTAATGATAAATTAATTACAATTACTGATCGTAATTTAACAATGATTGAAGCATTCAAGGAAGTTGATAATGTATTAAGAAGAGGTGTTCAAGGCATTGCTGAAATAATTGCTATTCCTGGATTAATTAATGTTGACTTTGCTGATGTTAAAACAGTAATGAGAAACAAAGGAACTGCACTTATGGGTATTGGTATTGCTAGTGGTCCTAATAGAGCAATTGAAGCAGCAAGAAAATCAATTAAGAGTCCATTACTTGAAATTGATATCAATGGTGCTACAGATGCTATTGTATTTATCACAAGTGATATCGATGTTACAATGCAAGAAATTTATGATGTTACTAATGAAATCAGAAATGCTTCAACTAGTGAAATTGATTTAATTATTGGTACAGGCTTTAATCCTGATTTACAAGGAGATTTAATTGTTACTGTTATTGCAACAGGATTTGATTCAAATAATGAACAAGAGCAATTAATGAAGAATAGCTTTGATGAACCAGAACCAAGTGTTATCAATGATTCTATGAAGGAAAATGGAAATGAATCTATTGATACTGAACAAGTAAGGCGTAAAAGAGAAAATGGTGAATCTATTCCTGAATGGTTAAAGAATAGATTTAAATAAAATATAAGCGATAGCAATGTTGTCATAGCTATCGCTTATAATTTGATATTAATAACAATTTTATATAATCAAAATAATAAAAAATAATTTTTTATAATTTTTTGTTGACATAAAATAATTTCAATGATAAAATGGATGTATAAAGAATTAGGAGGAAGGAAAAAATGAATATTACATGGTTCAAAGATGGAATAAAACCTGGTCTTGCTACTTTTTATGAAAGTAATATCACTTTGAATAAAGCAGCATCTAAATATTTTGAAGGTTATGATTTTGTTTTGCTTGGTATTGATTATCAGAATAAATGTGTAGTAATTAAACCATCTGAAGAAAGTTCGGAGAATTCATTTAGAATTAGTATTGCTAATTCTTATAGTAGAATTACTAATAAAGAATTTATGAAAGAAATCATGAAGATATTAGATACTAGTCTTACTAATGCTTTAAAATTCTCAACTGAATGGGAAAAGAATGAAGGTGTTTTGCTTATTAATTTGAAGAACAAGGAGGTTCAATAATATGCTATTAATGGATGTTTCAGCATTTTTGTCAAATATTGGAATGTGGGTTTGGCTTGGAATTATTGTTGCAGCTGTTGTCCTTGAAATACTAACTCCAAGTGATTTGATTTCAATTTGGTTTGCAGCAGGTGCTTTAGTTGCTCTTGTTATTTCAATATTCTTCCCAGAGATGCTTTGGTTGCAAATAGTTGCTTTTATTGTTGTTTCTCTTGTTTTGATCTTTTCAACAAGAAAAATTTCAAAGAAACTACAAACAACTGGTGATACAAAAACTAATATTGATAGTATCATTGGAAAAGTAGGAAAGGTTAATATTGATATTATGCCTCATGAAGTTGGTGAAGTTAAAGTTGAAGGTAAATTATGGTCTGCTATATCTGAAGGTGCTATTGAAGCTGGAAGTTATGTTGAAGTGTTAGGTGTTGATGGCGTAAAACTTATTGTAAAGAAAATTGATGAATAAATGATAAAAATAAAAAATAAATAAAAAGAGAGGAAATAAAAATGAAAGGTTTATTATTAGTTAATGTTGGTGCAATTATTGCAATTGGTGTTATTGCAATTTTTGCTCTTATAATTATTGCTTCTTGTGTAAGACAAGTTAGACAAACTACTGTATATATTATTGAACGTTTAGGTAAATATCATAAGACATGGAATACTGGTATTCATTTGAAAGCTCCATTTATTGAACGTATTGCAAATGTTGTTTCATTGAAGGAACAAATTAGAGATTTCCCTCCACAACCTGTTATTACAAAAGATAATGTAACTATGCAGATTGATACTGTTGTATTCTATCAAATTACAGATCCAAAACTTTATACATATGGAGTTGAAAATCCTATTGCTGCTATTGAAAATTTATCAAGTACAACATTAAGAAATATTATTGGTGAGCTTGATCTTGATGAAACTTTAACATCACGTGATATCATTAATAGTAAGATGAGAGCTATTTTAGATGAAGCTACAGATGCGTGGGGAATTAAAGTTACACGTGTTGAAGTTAAGAACATTTTGCCTCCAAAAGATATTAGAGAATCAATGGAAAGACAAATGAGAGCAGAACGTGAAAGAAGAGAGACTATTTTACTTGCTGAAGGTGAAAAGAAATCTGCTATCTTAAGAGCTGAAGGTGAAAAAGAATCAGCTATTCTAAAAGCTGATGCACAAAAAGAAAGAATGATTAGAGAAGCTGAAGGTGAAGCACAAGCTAGAATTAAGAAAGCTGAAGCAGAAGCTACTGCTATTAAATTAGTTAAACAAGCAGAAGCAGATTCAATTGTTTTAATTAAGAATGCTGCTCCTACAAGTGAAGTTCTAACAATCAAATCATTAGAAGCTTTAAAAGAAGTTGCTAATGGTCAAGCTACTAAGATTATCATTCCATCTGAGATTCAAAATTTAGCTGGCTTAGTTACAGCAGTAAAAGAAGTATCTAAAGATAAATAATATATTAATTTATAATTAGATTATTAAATTAACTAATCCTAATTAATCATTTCCTATTTGATTAATTAGGATTTTTTTAAAAAGGCTTGAAAGAGTTTTATTATATTGATAAAATAATGTTAGACTTTTTCTAACAATAAATATTATTTAAGGAGGAGGTTTATATGACAAAGAAAATATATTTGATTGTATTATTCTTCTTCTTACTTGCTTTATGTTCTTGCGGTGTAGAACAAGAAAAGAATCCTGTAGTTGATGATGGTATTAATTCATCAAATACATCAGATACAGAACATAGCAGTACAAGTGATAATGCTGAAACAGAAAAAAATGAGACTAAAATAAAAGAAGTAAAAGATGGCGATAAATCAATTTATTATACGCTATATGAAAACGAATTGTATTATTATACTAAATCAATTTCTTATATGATTTGGTTTAATGAAAATGATGAAGCTTTGCTTGCATATAGAGTGTATTCTGTTGATATGGGTTCTCATACGCTTGCGAATGGAATTATTATCAACATATTAAATAAAAATTATGATTATGATGCATCTGTTGATGAAGATCAAGTTTTAAGGTTTGTAGAAAAGAATCAATATTTTGATAAAAATCAATATACCTTAAAAGGTGAAAATGCAAAGTCTATAATTATGATTACAGATAATCAACATAATCCACTATATAATAGTGCTCGAATTTTCATATATGATGAAAACAATATAGTAGGCTTTTTTGATATGAGATTAGGATTGGATGTTGATTATATCAATGAAGAAATATTCAAATATCAAGGATATATGCTATATCCAAAGAATGCTGTTGGTTTTCCTAAAGTTAATGGTGAATACCAAGATATTAGTAAAGAAGATATCTTAAATTGTTTTGATGATATTGAAGAATTAAATGTTTGCAATGAAGAAAATTCTAATAGTCAAAATTCTGATAATCAAAAGACTGATTTACCATTTACTTATGTTAAAAGTGATAATGAATTAGTGATTGATAAGAGAAGTGACTTTTTCGCATTTAGAGATAGAATATTCAAAGATCCAGATGATAATAATGTATTAAGCTATGGTGAATATAATTATTCAAAAAATAGCTATGTTATTAGTGATTTTGCTATTCCTTTTGAGATATATAATGAAGATTATAATTATGAAATATATGTGGATGAAAATACAAAATTTTTATTAGATGATAGAGGAGCATTTAAAAGCGGTCAAACATTTATAGATCATTTTTATTTTTCAGGCAAAGACTTTAAAACAATTAATTGGCAACTTGATGTAAAAGATTATTACACTAAAAATATTTATATTTTTGTATATAAAGAAGATAAAATAGTAGGCCTTTATGTGTTTGGTTGGAAAGAAAGTGATAAGAAATATGATACTTTCCCTAATATTAATGGCTATGCATTAGATTCTAAAATTGCTGTATTATTCCCAATGGTTGATAATGAATATCAAGATATAACAAAAGAAGAATTAATACAATATTATGAATTAAATATTTCTATTCAAGGAAACAAAAATTAATAATTAATTTAGATTAATAACAAACAAGGTAATCATTTTGGCATGATTACCTTTTTTATTGCTTGATAGAATTATAAATGATATAATCATAATAGAATGAAAGGTTATATCGTGATTTTTATGAGAAAAATTTGGTATTTATTATTTGCATTTATCTTTATTTTTATGTTGGTTGGATGTGTTGAAGAAGTAGATCCTGTTACGCCTGATGATCCAGAAGATAAAGTTTTAGGATCTTTATACATTCATTATGTTTTGAATAATGATGAAAATGACATTATTGAAAAAGTAAATGATATTGAAACATATAAATTTATTACTGTTACAAGAGAAGGCTATAATTTTGTCAATTGGTATAGTGATGAAGATACAAAAGATCGTTTTTTATTAAGTGATTTAGAAATGCCAACTGATGAAAGAGATAGTACTTTTATGGCTTATGCCAAGTGGGAAAAGACTAAATATATTGTAAAATTTATGTGCAATGATAAGCAAGTGTTTAGTCAAGCAGTAGAGCATGGTGATGCAGCAAAAGAGCCAAATGCTACTGTAATTCCTGGTTTTGTTTTTGTTGGTTGGGATCAAGATTTTTCTTCTGTGACATCCAATTTAACAATCAATGCAATATATGAAGTAAAAGAAGAAGAAAGTAAAAATGTTTTAGTAGTATTGGGTAATTGGATGAATGATGATGGTACAATATCACAGACAATGCGTAAGCGTCTTGAACTTGCTTTAGTTGCAAATCAACAATTTAAACCATCATACATTGTCGTTACTGGTGGTAAAGCTAATGCAAAAGCTGGAATTAGTGAAGCACAAGCTATGTATAATTATTTAGTTGATAAAGGTGTTGACCCTAATATCATCATTAAAGAAGATCAATCAATGTCTACATATCAAAATGCTAATTATACAATGACAAAGCTTGAAAATATTGATTTTAAAAATTTAATTATTGTATCTACTATTGAGCATTTTGTTAATTATCAAACAATTAAATATTTTGATGATGCAGCTTTAAATAATGCGAAAATTAAAGCTAAGGGCATAGCTATTATGATTTATACTAATAATGGTACTTATTAAAATAGATTATATAATGCAAGAGTGAAAAGTGAAGTATTACATCTCATTATTTGGTTTAACCTAATAATGAGATTTTTTTAATGACAAAAAGACTAAAATGATGTATAATCGTATTGTATTAAAAAATAGGTATTAAAGGAGGAAAAATAATGCCATTTATTAGTGATGTTTTCGCAAGAGAAGTTTTAGATTCAAGAGGAAATCCTACAGTTGAAGTTGAAATTTATACTGAAAGCGGTGGATTTGGAAGAGCCATTGTTCCAAGTGGTGCTTCAACAGGTGAACACGAAGCAATTGAACTTCGTGATGGTGACAAAGCAAGATATTTAGGAAAGGGTGTTCTTAACGCTGTTAAGAATGTTAACGATGTAATCGCTCCAGAAATCATTGGAATGAACGTTTATGATCAAATGGGAATTGACCAAGCTATGATTACATTAGATGGAACTCCTAATAAGGCAAACTTAGGTGCTAATGCTATTTTAGCAGTATCTATGGCTTGTGCAAAAGCTGCTGCAGATTTATGTGGTATGCCATTATATAATTATTTAGGTGGTTTCTTTGCTAGAGATTTACCTACACCTATGATGAACATTTTAAACGGTGGAGCACATGCTGATTTCTGTATTGATTTCCAAGAAATTATGATTATGCCAGTTGGTGCTAGCAAATTTAGTGAAGCTTTAAGAATGGGTGCTGAAGTATTCCATGCTTTAAAGAAGATTTTAAAATCAAAGGGATATGTTACATCAGTTGGTGATGAAGGTGGATATGCACCTAAATTATCTGGAAATGCTGAAGCATTTGAACTTGTATGTCAAGCTATCACTCAAGCCGGCTATGTTGTAGGTAAAGATGTTATGTTAGCTACAGATGTTGCTTCAAGTGAATTCTATGATGAAAACAAGAAAAAATATGTATTAAAAGCTGAAAAGAGAGAATTAGATTATAAAGAATTAGTAGCTTATTATGAAGAATTGATTAAGAAATACCCAATTATCTCTATTGAAGATGGTTTAGATGAAAATGATTGGGAAGGTTGGAACTATATGACTAAGAAGATTGGTGGTAAAGTTCAATTAGTTGGTGATGACCTATTCGTTACTAATACTCAAAGATTAAAGAAAGGTATCAAAGAAAAAGTTGCAAATGCAATTTTAATTAAAGTTAATCAAATTGGTACTTTAACTGAAACTTTTGAAGCTGTTGAAACTGCTAAGAGAGCTGGATACACTGCTATCGTTTCTCATAGAAGTGGTGAAAGTGAAGATACTACAATAGCTGATATCGCTGTAGCATTAAATGCTGGTCAAATTAAGACTGGTTCATTATCTAGAACTGATAGAATTGCAAAATATAATCAATTATTAAGAATTGAAGATGAATTAGGCGAAAGTGCTAGATATAACGGAATTCATTCTTTCTATAATTTAAAGAAATAATTTAATAATTTATTTATAATATTTGTCATCGATTTTGTTTTTAGTAATTTTAGTATAGGAGAAAAACATGAAAAGAAGATTTAAAGAAGAGGTTATCAACTTAAACAGTGTAAACTCAGATTTGATTGAAGAGAGTGTTCAAATCGAAGCTAAAAGTGCTTTAGAAGTTACTGAAAATTTAATCGATGACAAATTTTTAACTATACAAAAGAATGAAATTAAGATTAAATATAATATTAATTTCTCATTAATCTATAGCTTTCCATTTTTAGATAATAGTGATTATAATGCCGCTATTGAAGATATTAATTATGGTATTGATTTTTTAACGGAAGATTTAAAAGAAGTAAGTGAGCATTATAAAATTATCAAAGGTTATTTTAAAGAATCAAATGATGAATTAAAAGAAGAAAAACTTATCGAGGATAAGAAACTTATCGAAGATAAGAAACTTATCAAAGATAATAAACTTATCGATGATAAGTTAAAAGAATTATATGATCATTTATTATTAACTTTATCATTACAAAGAAACTTGCTTGCAAGCTTTGGTGAATTAAGAGATATCTATTTTGGTAAAATTAGTATAACTGCAGCTGCTGTTACAATGAATAAAGATAGTGATGAATTAGCTGAATTAAGTGAAAGAATTATGAATATTGTGAAAGGACATAATTATTCTTTAAATAAAGCATATGAAAATATTTATTATCATAGTTCTGAATCTATAATGAGACTTGTCAATAAGATTGTGAAAGCAACTAAACAATTAAGTGATAATAATCTTGATATTCATCATGTAAGTTATTATGTACCAAGTGATTATGTTATTACTCTAGATGTGAAAGAATGGACTTCTTTATATAATAAAATAAAGTTTGTATTTAAGAAGTTAAATTATAATCAAGACATTTTATATAATGAAATTAAAGAAGACTTTTTATCTTTTGAAGCTAATTATATGATTATTTTATTATATGAAGAAAAGATGAGATTGGAAAAGAAAGAATTATGATTTTTAAAAGAAATAGAGTAAGTAAGGCAGACTTACATGGACATACAGTTAATTCAGATGGTGAATTAACTGTTTTAGAAATTATAGATATTGCAAAAGAAAGTGGCTTGACTCATTATGCTATTACAGACCATGATTGTCTTATTGGTGCTGATGAAGCATATGATTTAAGTCAAATTAAAGATATTGGTATTAAGATAATATATGGTATTGAATTATCTACTCATAATTTAGATGAATCAGTTCATATTTTGGGCTATTTTAAGAATAAGCTTTCTAGTGATGCTACTTTAAGAAAACTATTAAAAAAGCAAGTAGAAGAAAGAAAGGAAAGAGCATATAAAATGTTTGATTTATTAAAGGAACATTTTGATGTTGTTCTTGATCCTAAAGTAATTGAAGAAAAGAATAGTATTACAAGAGGAACAATGGCAAGAATGATTGCAAAAAAATATGGTTATGATAATAACAAAATCTTTGGTGAGATGATTGGTGATAATTGTCCTTGCTTCCTCCCTTCAACAAAGCTTTCAACTGTTGATGGAATTAAGATTATTCATGAAAATGGTGGTATTGCTGTGCTTGCTCATCCATGCTTACTTAAAGTAAATGATGTAATAGATATTGTGAAGCTAGGTGTTGATGGAATTGAAGCAATTTATCCTAAGACTTTTAATTCAGAAACTAAATATCGTGATATTGCAAAAAAATATAATTTAGTTGTAACTGCAGGTAGTGATTTCCATGCTCATAAGGATGGAAAGCATGGTGAGGTTGGAACTTGCACAATAAAAGGAAGAGAAGTAGATAAATTTTTAAATAGATTATAAATAGTGAGTGTGGTTATTATGAATATAAGAAAACTCGCAATGGAAGCAATTGAAAAAATAATTTATAAAGGTGCTTTTTCTAACATTGTAATTAATGAATGTTTGAATAAATTTGAATTCAGTGATTCAGAAAGAGCATTATATACAATTCTTGTAATGGGAACAATTGAAAGAAAATTAACATTACAATATTTTCTAGAACCTTATTTGAAGAAGAAACAAAAGCCTTGGCTTTATTCTCTTCTATTAATGAGTGTTTGTCAAATTGTTTATATGGATGTGAAAAATTATTATGTCGTAGATGAAGCTGTAAAACTTGCGAAGGTATATGATAATAATATTGCTTCTTTCACAAATGCAGTATTGAGAAATTTCTTGAGAAATCCTTTAA
Source organism: Bacilli bacterium (assembly GCA_017450215.1). Lineage (GTDB taxonomy): Bacteria > Bacillota_I > Bacilli_A > ML615J-28 > CAG-698 > RGIG3506. Next base: position 19,286 of record JAFSVH010000087.1, read on the forward strand.
GAGATATTGAAGAATTGAAAAATGAAAGTGAAACTAAATATTTAAGTATTAAATATTCTACACCTGAATGGTTAGTTGCTTATCTATTAAAAGATTATAAAATGGATGTAGTGATTAAATTAATCGATTTTGAAAAAGAGAATAATCTAAATAGTATTAGAGTTAATACATTGAAAGCAACTAATGAAGAAATAGAAGAATTCTTTAATCGTTATAAAATTGAATACAAAAAATCAGATTTAGTAAAGAATGGATATTTAGTGAGTGGTAGTGTAATTGATTTACCAATCTTCAAAATGGGTAAAATCACTGCTTCGGATGCATCCAGTCAACGAGTAAGTGAAGTGTTAAATCCAAGTGAAAATTCACTGGTATTAGACATGTGCAGTGCACCAGGCTCTAAGACTTGCCATATGGCAGCTATTATGAATAATACAGGAAGAATTTATGCTTGTGATATTCATGAACACAAGCTTAAATTAATGAAAAAGAATTTTGATCGTCTTGGTGTTACTAATGTAATATTACAAGGAATTGATGCAAGACTTGTTAGAACAAAGGTAAGAAAAGAAGCGTTTGATTATTGTTTAATCGATATGCCATGTAGTGGTCTTGGTGTAATAAGTCATAAGGTTGATTTGAAATATAATATAACACTAGATAAAATCAATGAAGTAATTGAATTACAAAAACAAATTATTGAATCAAGTTATGATGTGGTAAAAAAGGATGGCTTTATCCTTGTTTCAACATGCACAATAAATAAATCAGAAAATGAAGAACAAGTTAAATTATTTATGAATAATCATCCAGATTTAATCAAAGTTTATGAAGAAACTATTATGCCTTTTGAGCATAATTGTGATGGATTTTATATTTGTAAATTACAAAAGAGAGGATAGATGTGAGTTTTACAAGCAATATTTACAATTACACACTTGAAGAATTAGAAGATATAGTTGTTCGTGGTGGCTTAAAGAAATTTAGAGCAACCCAAGTTTTCGAATGGTTATATCGACATGGTGTAGATGACTTTGAAATGATGAATAATATTGGTAAAGAATCTAAGAAATATTTTAAAGATAATTTTGCTTGTAATATTTTAAAAATCGAAAAAGAGCAAATCTCAATTGATGGAACAAGAAAATATTTGTTTGAATTATATGATGGAAGGTTTGTTGAAACGGTGCTGATGAAGCACGATTATGGATATAGTGTATGTGTATCTAGTCAAGTAGGATGCAATATGGGATGTAGCTTTTGTGCTAGTGGGATGAATAAAAAAGAACGGAATCTTGAAGTTGGTGAGATGGTTCTTCAAGTTAAAACAATCAATGATATATTGAAAAGAGAAGGTGAAGAAAGAGTAAGTCATGTTGTAATAATGGGAATAGGTGAGCCTTTTGATAATTATGATAATGTGATTAAGTTTATTAAAATTATTAACTTCTCTAAAGGACTTGAAATAGGATCTCGTCATATCACTTTATCTACTTGTGGCTTAGTACCTAAAATTAAAGAATTTGCTTTCTTTCCTCTTCAAGTTAATCTTGCTATTTCACTTCATTTTCCTAATAATGAACTTAGAGATAAATATATGCCAATCAATAAAGCATATAAGATTGAAGAATTAATAGAAGCTTTAAAATTTTATTTTGATATTACTAATAGACGGATTACTTTTGAATATATTCTTCTTGATGGAATTAATGATACAAAAGAATGTGCATATCAATTAATAGATTTAGTAAAAGATATGAATTGCTATATTAATTTAATTCCTATGAATGAAGCTAATAAAATATTTAGAAGAAGTAGTGAAGAAAATACGAAGATTTTCTATGAGACATTAATTAAACATAGCTTAAATGTAACAAGAAGAAAAGAACAAGGTCATGATATTGATGCTGCTTGTGGACAACTTCGAATAAAGAGAATGGAAAAAAATATATGAAAGGATTAATTATTAAATCAATAAGTGGTGATTATGATTGCTATTTAGAGGATGGTAATATAATTACTTGTAAGCCTCTTGGTATTTTTAGATTAAATAAAATAACACCTAAGGTTGGAGATTATGTTATTATTGAAAATGGAAAGATAGCAAAAATAGAAGAGAGAAAGAATGATTTTGAACGACCTGTTGTTGCTAATATTTCTAAAAACTTCATTGTTACTAGCGTTGTTGAACCAGATTTAAATTTAAATTTATTAGATAGATTGATATCAATTACTGAATATAATGATATAGAAGCAATTCTCTTATTTACTAAGATGGACTTAGTTGATAAAGATAGTGAAAAAGAAAAAAACTTAAATGATATTTTTGATTATTACAAAAAAATAGGATATAAGGTTTATTTACTTCCTGAAATTGATAAGGATAAAGTAATTGATGAAATAAAGAATAATATTTGTGTTTTATCTGGTCAAAGTGGAGTTGGTAAAAGTACTTTTATAAATGCTGTAACAGGATTAAATATTAAAACTGATGAAATATCAAAAGTTTTAGGACGAGGTAAACATACTACAAGACATACTGAATTGATTAGAATTAATGATGGCTGGATTGCTGATACTCCAGGTTTTGGTAATATTGAATTGAAAATTGATGAAGTTAGTTTGTCACAAAGCTTTGTGGAATTCTTCAGATGTAAATGTAAATACAATGGTTGCCTACATCTTAAAGAACCAGGATGTGAAGTATTAAATAAACTTAAAGATGGTGAAATCTTAAAATCTCGATATGATAATTATGTACAATTCATTAAAGAGATAAGAGATGAAATTGTGGAATACAATAAGAAAGAGAAAAAGCCAGAAGTTATGGCATATTATAAAAAAATGCAAAAGAAAGAGAAAGGAAGACACAAACGATGATTATAGCTCCATCAATCTTATCTTGCGATTTTTCTGATTTGAAAGGTGAAATTGAATCAGTGAGCAATGCAGAATATATTCATGTAGATGTTATGGATGGTCATTTTGTTCCTAATATTACAATAGGTCCTGTTGTATTAAAGAGTATCGGTAATATTAAGAAGCAAGTATATGATGTACATCTTATGATTAGTGATCCAACTAAATACATGATAGATTTTGCAAAAGCAAAAGCAGATATTATTACATTTCATTATGAAGCATTAGACAATAAATCAGAAATAATTAAATTGATAAATAATATTAAAAAATTAGGTATCAAAGCAGGTATATCAATAAAGCCAAATACTGATGTAAAAGTATTAGATGATTATCTTGATATAGTTGATTTGATTCTTGTGATGTCTGTTGAACCAGGATTTGGTGGACAAAAATTTATGCCTTATTCACTAGAAAAGATTAAATATTTGAGTGAAACTAAAAAGAAACATAATTATAAATATTTGATTGAAGTAGATGGTGGTATAAATGATGAAACAATTAAATTAGTTAGTGATGCAGGAGTTGAAGTTTGTGTTGCTGGTTCATTTATATTTTCTTATCCAAGATGTGAAAGAAATGAATTAATTAATAAATTAAAGGAATATTGATATTAAAAAAGCAATCTTAATTGATTGCTTTTTGTGTTTTACCCATAAATTGCTTGTGCTTTTTTGAATATTCATCCAAAGAATTTATCAATTAGATCAGATGGAATCATTTGTATTTCTGCATATATGACATTTTGTTTATAAATACAAAAAAAGCTAATCATAGTTTTATATGATTAGCTTTTTATAATCCCTAAGTGAACATCACTTTAAGATACTTTTTTTAATCATTATGCACGCTTAATAGAACCGTTCTTAGCTGCAGTTCTTAAAGCACGAGTAGAAACGTAAACACGCTTAACTTTGCCATCTTCATCTATAATTCTAACTTTTTGTAAGTTTGCTTTCCATGTACGACGAGAAGCTGTTAATGAGTGAGGACGGTTGTTTCCAGTTACTGTTCCTAGTCCAGTGAAATAACATTTACGAGCCATAATAATCCTCCTTAATTCCATACTAAACCATTATACCATCTCTGTCCTTTTTTAGCAAGAAAAATTTTATTTTTATTGTCGTGTTTGTTTAGTATAAAAATATGTTTTATTTCATTTTGTCTATTGTTTTATCATTTCTCATTGTTTTAGCATATTGATTTTAATTTCTTGATATGGTATAATGGTATAGTTATAGTAATCTATAATGATGTTGTGGAGGCAATCTATGAAAATAATGAGGGTTGACGGTAATTTGTTTAAGACGTTAGTCATTAACGGTGCTGCTAACTTAAGAGCAAATTATCAAATAGTTGACTCACTAAATGTATTCCCTGTTCCTGATGGAGACACTGGAACTAATATGAAAATGACTATTGAAGGCGGTGTTAATGAAATCGCATCAATGGATGATACTAATATTTATGAAATTTCTAAAAAGTTATCTAGAGGTATGTTAATGGGAGCTAGAGGAAACTCTGGTGTTATCTTATCTCAATTATTTAGAGGTTTATCGAAGGGATTTGAGAATTTAGTAAGTGTCAACGCTATTAGCCTTGCTGAAGCTTTTGAGAGCAGTGTAAAACAAGCTTATAAAGCTGTTGTTACACCTGTTGAAGGAACTATCTTAACAGTTGCTAGGGAAGCTAGCGAGAAAATGAGTTTGATTGCGAACTCAAGAATGTCTATAAATGAATTCTTTAAAGAATATCTTCAAGAAGCCAAGAAGAGTCTAGAGAACACTCCTAATTTATTACCTGTATTAAAAGAGGCTGGTGTTGTAGACAGTGGTGGTACTGGATATGTTTATGTTATTGAAGGCATGTTAAAGGCATTAGAAGGAGAAATTATTACAGATGCTAATCTTGATTCTGCTAGTCATTATGTTCAATTTGATGTAAAGGCTGAAGTAGAAAATGAATTTGGTTATTGTACTGAATTCTTAGTAGATTTAACAAAAGTAGACGATCCTGATAATTTTGATGAAAAAGTAATTTTAGAAAGAATTGAACCTCTTGGTAATTCCATAGTTCTATTAAAAGATGAAAATATTGTAAAGACACATATTCACACTTTGACACCAGGTGTAGTACTTAATATTGCACAAGAATATGGTGAATTCATTAAGATTAAAGTTGAAAATATGACTTTGCAACATTCTGAATTACAAGAGATTAAACATGTTGAAGAAGGCTCTTGTGCTTGTGGTGAAGTTCATCATAAGAAACCTGTTAAACCAGAAATAAGAAGCAAATATTCAATTGTAAGTGTTGCTACTGGTGAAGGACTTATGGAAACATTTAAGAACATGGGAGTTGATTATGTAGTAAGTGGTGGACAAAGTATGAATCCATCAACTGAAGATTTTATCAATGGCTTTGATACATTAAACGCTGATAATATTATTGTTTTCCCTAACAATAAAAATATTATTTTAGCTGCTAATCAAGCTGCTAAGATTTATACTGAAAGTAATATCATCGTTATTAATAGTAAAACCATTGCTGAAGGATTCTCTGCTCTTACAATGTTAGATATTAGCTTAGAACCAGATGAGTTAGTTAAAGAGATGGATGAAGCTATATCTCAAGTATTAAGTTGCTCAGTAACTTATGCTGTTAGAGATACAGAGGTTGACGGAATTAAGATTCAAAAGAATGATTTCATTGGCATTTTAGGTGGTAAGATTGTAGCTGCTAATCGTAAGAGAATAGATTTAATGAAAGCTGTCTTCAAGCAAGCTAATCTAGAAGAAAAAGACATCGTTACTATTATTTGGGGTAAAGATGTTACTGAAAAAGAAGTCAATGAACTTACTAGAAATTTGAAGAAGAATTATAGTAATCTTGAAGTAGAATTAATAAAAGGAGATCAAGAAGTCTATAGTTATATTCTAGCAATAGAATAAAATATAAGGGGCTTGAATGAGCCCCTTTATTTAGAAAGGAGAGAAATATGGCAACTTTAATAAGTGATGTTGAATATGTAAATGCTAAAACGGCAAACGTACTAAAGAAAAACAATATTAATACAGTATTAGATTTGCTATATAATTTCCCTAATCGTTTTGAAGATTATACTATCGTAAGATATGATGATATATTAGATGTTACTAAAACTGTTACCATTGCTGGTATTATTCAAGGTAAACCAACATTAATGAATTTAAAGACATCACTTGTGATGATGAATTTCTTTGTGGAAGTAGATGGAAATGTAATTAAAGCTACTATCTTTAATCGTCAATTCTTAAGATCTAAAATATTCTATGGAAAGTTTGTGCGTTTAACTGGTAAGTTTGATAGTGCTAAAAAAAGATTCACTGCTAGTGAAATAGCATTTGATGAATTTGATAGTTCTATTACTCCAGTATTTAATCTAAAGGGTATCGATGATAATAAAGTATTAGATTTAAAGCAACGAATTTTTGAAGATTATAATAATGAATTAGTGGAAGAATTACCACTTGATATTAGAATAAAGCATAATTTGCTTCCAATTAAAGATGCAATAAGAAGAATCAATATACCTGAAGAAATGAATGAAACTATTGATGCTGTAGGAAGAATTAAGTTTGAAGAATTATTTAAATTTCAACTTAAAGTTAAATATATGTTCTATCAAAGACATCATAATCCAGAAGGTGTAAAAATTGATTATGATAAAGAAAAGGTTAATGAATTCATTGATTCTTTACCATTTAAATTAACAGTTGATCAAGAAAAAGCATTGAATGATATTTTAGGTGATATCAATTCAACATATAAAATGAATAGATTGCTTCAAGGGGAAGTAGGTAGTGGTAAGACTGTTGTAAGTGCAATCAGTTTATATGCTGTTGTTACAGGTGGATATCAAGGAGCTATTATGGTTCCTACAGAAGTTCTTTCTTTCCAACATTATAAAGCATTTAAAGATTTGTTTACTATTAATGGTAAACAAATTGTATCAATTGCTCTTCTTACTTCATCAACTTCAAACAGTGAACGTGAAGATATATTAGAAGGATTAAAAAATGGTTCAATTGATATTGTAATTGGAACACATAGTTTAATTCAAAAGACAGTTGTATTTAAAAAATTAGGTTTAGTTGTTACTGATGAAGAGCATAGATTTGGGGTTAGACAAAGAGTATCAATGGTTGGTAAAGGATATTTAATTGATCATTTAAAGATGAGTGCTACTCCAATTCCTAGGACTTTAACAATCAGTTTATTAGGTGAAAGTGATATATCAATTATTAAGCAATTACCTGGTAATAGAAAAGAAGTAATTACTAAATATGTAAATTATGATAAGACAAGAGAAGTAATTGCTCATATTAATGAAGAATTAGCTAGAGGAAAACAAATCTATGTTATCACTCCAATGATAGAAGAAAGCGAAACATTAGATTTATATAATGCTAATTTAGTATATGAAAAATTTAAAAATTATTATAAAGATAAAGCAGTTGTTGGTCTTGTTCATGGAAAGCTTAAGACAGAAGAAAAAGCTGATGTTATGACAAGATTTTCAAATGGTGAAATTAACATTTTAATTGCAACTTCAGTAATTGAAGTTGGAGTTAATGTGGTTAATGCAACTACCATTGTAATCTTAGATGCTGATAGATTTGGTATTGCACAACTACATCAAATGAGAGGTCGTGTTAGAAGAAGTGATGATCAAGCTTATTGCTTCTTAGTTAGTAATAGTACAGTTGAATCTTCGATTAAGAGAATACAAACTGTTGAAGGAACTAATGATGGTTTCTCACTTGCTGAAGAGGATTTATTGATTAGAGGTCCTGGTGAAATCTTTGGTGAGAAGCAAAGTGGGAATGTATTATTTAAGATGGCAAATATCATTGTTGATACAGATATCTTAGATGAAGTGAATGATTGTATTAATGAAATAATTAATAATGGTAAGTTGTTTAATGATCCAGAATATAAGGGATTACTAGAAATTGCTCATTCTAATTATGAAGCAAAGAAGGAAATAATCGAATAGATAGTTTTAATAAGAGGAGATTAATAAATGATAAAATTAGCTGTTGATGCAATGGGTGGAGATAACGCACCTAGTGAAATCGTCAAGGGTGTTAATCTTGCTATAAAAAAGCATGAAGATTTGGAAATTGTATTATATGGTGATAAAGAACAAATAGAAAAATATTTAGAAAAAAATGATAGAGTTTCTATTGTTCATACTCCATATAAATTAGATATGGGTGAAAAAAATCCAGTTATGGCAATAAGAGGTAATAAAGAATTATCCTTAGTTAAGGCTTTTAGTGCAGTACATGATAAAGAATGTAATGGCGCTGTTACTTGTGGACCAACTCAATGTGTTGTAGTTGGTGCACATATGATAGTTAAGAAGCTTCCAGGAATGCAAAGAGTTGCACTTGCACCAAGTTTACCTTGTGTTGGTGGAAAGAGTAGAATGATTTGTGATGTTGGTGCTAATGTAGAACTTAAACCAGAGCATATTGAGCAAATAACATTGTTTGCATCTACTTTCTTAAAGAAGACAAGAGGAGTTGAAAATCCATTAGTTGGTCTTCTTAATATTGGAGTAGAACCTGGAAAAGGAAGAGAACAAGATCGTGAGACATTTAAGGTCTTAACTGAAAATCCAAATATTAATTTTTATGGTAATGTAGAACCTACGGAAATATTAAATACACCTTGTGATTTACTTGTTAATGATGGATTTAGTGGTAATTTAATAACAAAAACAATTGAAGGTACAGCAAAAGCAATTGGACAATTATTAAAAGAAAATATTAAATCATCATTAGGTGGTAAGATTGGTTATTTATTTATGCGTAAAAATCTAGCTAGATTTAAAAAGATACTTAGTAGTGATGAAGTTGGTGGATCACTTTTATTTGGAGTTGATGGTGTTATCGTAAAAGCACATGGATCAAGTAAAGCTTATGCAGTTAGCCGTGCTATTGAACTTTGTATGGAAGGTGTAAATGGCGGTTATATTGAAACAATGAGAAAGTATCTTGAAGAAGAAACTAACACAGAAAATAAATAAAAAAATTATTAAATAATAAAATATTAAATAATAAATTATTAAAAGGAGGACCATATGAACTATAATGATTTTCCTAAACAATTTAAAATAGTATGTAAGAATCTAAGTATTGGCTTTAATGACATATCCTTATATTATGAAGCATTTACTCATCCTTCATATGCAAATGAGAATAAGCATATAAAAGGAATTAAAGATTATGAAAGAATTGAATTCCTTGGTGATGCTTTACTAGATTTTTTAGTTGGAGAATATTTATATAAAACTAGAAAAGACGATGAAGGTAATATGACTAAATTAAGAGCTAAATATGTATGTGAAGATGCTAATTCATATTACACACAAGAATTAGGTCTTGATAAATTAATTATGGTTGGTGTAGGTGCAAATAAAACTGGAGAAGGAAAGAAGAAATCAGTTTTAGGTAATATCTTTGAAGCTTTTGTTGGGGCTATGTATTTAGATCGAGGATTAGAATATGTTAGAAACTTTTTTGCTATTCATATCTTTCCAAAAATTGATGATAATCCAGATGGTTTCTTTGTAGATTATAAGAGTAGATTACAAGAAACAGTACAAGCTGAGAGAGTTGATGTACCAAAATATATATTAACAAAAGAATATGGACTTGCACATGATAAAACATTTGAAATGATAGTGAAAGTCGGAGAAGTAATACTTGGAAGGGGAAGCGGTAAAAGCAAAGAAAAAGCAGAACAAGAAGCTGCTAAAGATGCTTTAAGTAAACTTGCTACAATATAATTATGTCACAAAATTATAATCTAATTAAATCAGGTGTTATTGATTTTAATAACATCTTAATAGAAAAATATGCTTTTATCGGATTAAATGAACAAGAAGTTGTTACTTTAATTAAACTACAGAATATATTAAAACAACCTACACAAGATAATGTGACATCATTAGTTGTTGATAAATTACCAAAGATTATGAGTGAAGCAATGTCAATTAGTAGTGATGAAATAAGTGATTTACTTGCAAAATTGATTGAAAATAAATATATAGATATTCTTGAATCAAATGGAGATATCATATATTCACTTGATCCTATTTATAAAAGACTTGCCAATATTATTGATAATGATGAAGCAGTTAATGAAGAACTAGATTCAATTAATCTTGTGAAGAAGATTGTTGGAATTGTTGAAAAAGAATTTGGTATTTTAATTTCACCATTAGACCTTGAAATAATTAAAGCTTGGGTTAATGATTATAAATATAGCTTCGATGAAATGAATGATGCTATATTAGATGCATTAAAGAAAAAAAGAAAAAGTGTTAAAGTTGTTAACGACATTTTAAAAGCAAAAAGAATTGCATATATGAATGAGACAAAACAAAAGAAAGATGACAACATAGAAGCACTTTTTAATGATATTTATGGAAAAATTAAAAGTTAATTATATATTGGAACAATTAGAGCTCATGTTCCCTAATGCGGGATGTGAGCTTAATTATTCTAATGTTTTTGAATTATTAATTGCGGTTGTTTTATCAGCTCAAACTACAGATGTTAGAGTTAATATTGTTACTAAAGAATTGTTTAAAAAATATAATAATGTTTATGAATTAGCAAATGCTGATTATGATGAATGTTTGAACATAATTAAATCACTTGGATTAAGTAAGAATAAAACAACAAATATTATTAATTTATCAAAAGAATTAGTTAGTCGTTATAATGGTGAAGTACCATCAAATTTTGATGATTTGGTTACTTTATCTGGAGTAGGAAGAAAAACTGCAAATGTGGTTTTAGCAGAAGGATTTCATATTCCTGCTATTGCTGTTGATACCCATGTATCAAGAGTGGCTAATCGACTTGGATTAAGTGATAGTAAGGATGTATTAAAAATAGAAATGGATTTAAGAGATAAAATTGATAAAGAAAAATGGCATAAAGCACATCATCTATTTATTCATTTTGGACGTTATTTTTGCAAAGCACAAAACCCTAAATGCAAAGAATGTCCATTTAGAAATAATTGTTTCAAGTAATTTATAAAAGATTAATTATTTAATGATAATTATGTATGATTTTTTTCTTGCATATGATTGCGTAGTATAGTATAATCTAACTAGAATTAATTATACGAGGTGATGTATGATATTGTTTAATCAACTGAAGCAAGCTGACATCGTTTTTTTCGCTGTTTGTATTGCTATTATTGTGATTATTGTCGCTGTTTGGTTGTTAATTCCTGTTTTTAATAAACGTCAATATAAGGAGCAAAGGGATAGTTTACGTAAAAGAGAAGCTGCTTTTAAAGGCTTATCGGATACAAAAACTGATGAAGCTTCTGATAAAATAGAAGAGGACATAAAACTAGGGTAGTTAGACTGACTACTCGTTTTAATGTCCGCTTTTTGTTTATAGGAGAACTTTATTGAGAAGAGGATTAAGAATATTTGCTGCTGTTGTTTATTTTTTAATGGTATCAGTTATTGGTATTTTTATAGCACTTATAATTCCCCAGATTAGATTAATGGAATTACCTTTTGACAAAGCTCAAGAAGCACTTGATGCTATGGAATTAAGTGATGTAGTTAGATTTACTCCTGGATATTATGATAGTGATATTGCTTATTTTGGAACATATAATGATGTGAAAATTGCAATATTCCGTGCTGCACCTTTAATTGAAGATGAACAAGGCTTAGCAGAAGCAAAGATGACAATTGCTTATGAAGGTTATCTTTTTAACATAGGTGGTAAATATGAACACCAAGGTGAAGAAAACAATGAAACTAAATTAGTTTATACTGATAGTGATGATGTAGAACATATTTACAAATTAGTCCGTTATGATGTTGATGGAAATGAAGTAAATGATGCTATCAGTACATTGTACACTCATGATTTTGTCTATTTTGAGATTCATCAAGAAGATACAAAAGATCTTAAAACTTTTAAATTTATAGATAAAAATGGTGATGTGTTTGCTTCTTTTAATGATTTGAATTTAGATTTTAATCATCAATTCTTTATCGATGTAAAAGATTTTAAAGATGAATATAATAAAGATTTTGCATCAATTAAGCTACAAGAGTTAGAAGATGTATTCTTAAGTAAGAATAGTACATATCGAAAAAACAATTATGATGATATTAAAAAAGAAGCTGATAGAAGTGGTGTTATATTTATAATTATTTATTTTGTAATTGCCTTTATGATTGGTGATTGCTTAGTAGGTAAACGATATATCATAAAATTAATTAAGATTATTGTTAGAAAGATACGCAAAGATGAGAAAAACGAAGTTAGTGATGATGGATTTTCTAATGATTATTATACAAATGTAACAGTTATATTAGAAGTTCCTGATGATTGTGAGGATACTTTTGTTATTACATATCATAATGTAAAGAATGATGTTGAATTTAATTTAACAAAAGTTGAGGGTTATAAAACGACAAAGAGAGTCCATGCCGGTGTTTATGTTAATGCTTTTGTGGAAAGTGTAGAAGGTAAATATAAAGCTACAAATTTACCAACTAAACTTGATATAAGAGGATTTACAAAAACATTTGTGATTAAATTTGAAAGAATCAATAAAAACAAGATATAGAGATAGGAAAGGTAAAAGAAATATGAGAATTAGTATTGAGAATTTAACAAAAATCTTTCCAAGTAGACATAAAGCTGGTGAGAATGTTACTGCAGTAAATGATATGTGCATTGAAATTCCTTCTGGTAAATTAGTAGGATTGCTAGGCCCTTCAGGATGCGGTAAATCTACAACATTATTTATGCTAAGTGGACTTGAAAAACCAACATCAGGACATATCATCTTTGAAGATGAAGATGTAACTACTCTTGCTCCTGAAAAGAGAGGAATTGGATTAGTATTCCAAAATTATGCTCTTTATCCACATATGACAGTTGAACAAAATATTATGTTCCCACTTGTTAATATGAGACTTCCAAAGGAAGAAGCAAGACAAAGAGCATTAGAAGCTGCTGAGTTAGTTCAAATTGAAGAATTATTAACTCGTAAACCAAGTGAATTATCAGGTGGTCAACAACAACGTGTTGCGATTGCTCGTGCACTTGTAAAAATGCCTAATGTATTATTACTTGATGAACCATTGTCAAATCTAGATGCTCGTTTAAGACTTCAAACTCGTGAAGAAATTAAGAGAATTCAAAGAGCTACAGGTATTACAACTGTATTTGTAACACATGACCAAGAAGAAGCAATGAGTATTTGTGATCAAATGGTTGTTATGAAATTAGGTGTTGTTCAACAAATGGGTGAACCACAAGAAATTTATGATAATCCTAATAATTTATTTGTAGCTAATTTCTTAGGTACTCCACCTATTAATATTTTTAAAGGCAAAGTTGAAAATGGTGGAATCTATATTGGAGATGAAAAAGTAGGAGAAACTAATGTTGGTGATCAAGAAGTGTTTATCGGTATTAGACCTGAAGGATTCATTTATGATCCAATGGGTGCACTTACTGTAAATGTTCAAAATGTAGAAGTAATGGGTAGAGATAAGACTGTTGTTTCAACTCATCCATCATCTACTAAACCTACAATTAGATCTATTATTGATTCAGATATTAAGCTTCCAAAGGATGCTTTACAACTTAAGTTTAATATTAAACCTAATAAATTATTCTTATTCAATGCTGAAACTGAGGAGAGAATCTACGATGGAAGATAAACAAGTAAGAGATGAAAGTTTAGCTGTCGAAGAAAATCTTGATAACCAAGAAATGGATAACCAAGAATTGGATGACCAAAAATTGGATGACCAATTAGATAGTCTAATAGAAGAAGCTGTTCTCGAAACAGAATCTCAAAAGCCTAGACAAAAAATGAGGCTTGAGAGTTTTAAACGAGGTGCTTATCATGAACAAGGTTGGTTATTCGTTCTTCCAGCAGTTTTGTTAATGTGTGTTTTCACATTCTATCCAATTATAAATACATTTGTGAGTGCATTTAAAGTTGGATATAAACCACTTGACTCAGCATATGAATTAAAGTGGGGATTTGAAAACTTTGTAAGAGTTTTAAGAGGAGATACAGGAACTGGTGGTGCTAATTTTGCTAGATGCTTCTGGAATACATTAGCATTCACATTTATATCTGTTCCAGTTTCTACGCTTCTTGCATTGCTTATTAGTGTTGCTTTAAATTCTATTAAGGTTTTGCAAAAAGCATATCAAACAATATTCTTCCTTCCATATCTTACAAATGCACTTGCTATGGGTGCCGTATTTGCAACACTATTTAATGTTGTAGGTACTGGTAATACTGTTGAGACAGTAGGACTTATAAATGTATTGCTCGGACGTACTGCTGATAATTATATAAATTGGATTAATTTAGGTTCTGATATTTGGGCTAATAGATTTGTAGTTATTATTTATGAGATTTGGTCTGGTTTACCATTTAAGATTTTAATCTTATTCAGTGCACTTCAAAATGTTAATAAACAATATTATGATGCTGCTAAGGTAGATGGTGCTTCTAAATCTACAATTCTTTGGAAGATTACTGTTCCACTTATTTCACCGATGTTATCATATTTATTAATTACTGGTATTATGGGTGGTATGAAAGTATATACTGCTGTAGTTGGTTTGTTTGGTGAATCAATGGGTCAGGAATATGAAGTTGGAACGATGGTTGGTTATTTATATAACTATATTGAAAAAGGTGAGACGGGTTATGCTGCAGCAGGATCACTTATCTTGTTCGGTATAATAATGATTATAACTCTTATTAACTTATATGTTAGTAAGAAGAGAGTACATTACTAGGAGGTTTGCTATGGAAAAATCAAACGACTTACAAGTAATGAATAATAGTGAATTTAATCTAGATGCTAATAAAGAGAAGAAAAAAGAGAAAGTAATTGTTACTATTAGAAATGTATTTGTTTATATTTTCTTAACATTAGTTGCTATTTTCTCATTCTTCCCATTCTATTGGATGATAATGACTTCTCTAAAATCTGAAGCAGATTTTAGACAAGCAGTGCCTGGATTCTTCCCAAGAGCTGAATTTGGAGGATTCCAATGGTCTAACTATGCTAATGTATTAGCAGGTAGAAATAGTGTGTTTGGTCAAATTCTATTTAATACTGTTTTTGTTGGTATTTTCTCAACTGTCATGAGCTTGATAATAACTATTTTAACTGCTTATGCTCTTGCAAGAATGAATTTCTCAGGAAAGAATATCTTATTTGCTTTAATGCTTGGTACTATGATGATTCCTGGTGAAATGTTTACAGTTACTAACTATATTACAGCATCAAGACTTGGATGGGCTAATACATATGTAGCTTTAATTGTTCCATTCCTAGTTAGTATTTATTATATTTATCTATTAAGGAATGCGTTTATGCAGATACCAGAAACTTTGTACAAAGCTGCAAAGGTTGATGGTATCACTGATATGGGTTATCTTGTTAAGGTAATGGTACCTTTAACCGCTCCAACATTGATTTCTATTACATTGCTTAAGTTTATTGGTACTTGGAATTCATATATTTGGCCAAGATTAATCAACAAACAAAGAGCATGGAGATTGCTTTCTAACTGGGTATCAGGTGGATTTACTCAAGCTGGATCTAGTGAGCCATCAAATACACTTAAGATGGCTGCTGCATGTATCACATCTATTCCACTATTCTTGCTATTTATCTTCTTTAGAAAATATATCATGCATGGTGTAAGTAAGAGTGGTATTAAAGGATAATTTAAATTGTTAATACATTTTAATGTAATAAAAAAGGATAAGGAGAAATTTTAATGAAAAACTTTTTAAAAACAATTAGAACATTAAGTTTAGTTTTAGTTCTTGGAGTTGTTTTGTTTGCCATGACTGCCTGCGATGGTTTTGGTGTAGATAATTCTAAGAAGATTATTTTCTATCACACAATGGGTGATAGTTTACAACAAGTTTTAGAAACTGCTAAAGCAAAATTTGAAGCAAAGTTCCCTGGTTGGGTAATTGAACATACTCAAGTTGGTGGATATGATGATGTTAAGAGTGCAGTTGTTGCTGACTTACAAGGTCAAACTCAACCATCACTTGCTTATTGTTATGCAGACCATGTTGCTCAATATTTAACAACAAAGAAAGTTGTTGATATGAGTAAGTACATTAATAGTACTGAACAGATTACTTATACTTCATATGAGTATGAGATGGATGGAGAAGATTATAAGCTTGATGAAGAAGGCAATAAGATTGTTGCATCAACTGTTGAAGCACAAGAAGTTGTTGGATATACTGCTGCTGAAATTGAAGACTTTGTAAAAGGTTATTATAATGAAGGTTTTGCAACAAACTATGCTGATTATGAAAAATATGGATATAGTGCAACTTCAATTTTGACTCTTCCATTCGTAAAATCAACAGAACTTGTTTATTATAACAAGACTGCTTTAGTTGATTGTGGAATCGTTGATGCAGCTGGTAAAGCTAAAGCTCCTGTTACATGGGACGAATTATGGGAAGATGCAGCTATTATTAAAGCTAAATATCCTGATTCAACTCCAGTAGGATATGATAGTGAAGCAAACTGGTTCATCACAATGTGTGAACAAAATGGTTGGGGTTATACAAGTGCTACTGAACCTCATTATTTATTCAAAGGTGAAAAACAAGCACAATGGCTTGATACTTTAGCTGGATATTATGATAAAGGCTATTTAACAACTCAATCTGCTTATGGTTCATATACATCTAACTTATTTACTAAAGGTGTTGAAACAGGTGTTACATTCTCAATCGGTTCAAGTGGTGGTGCTAATCACCAAAAGCCAGCTGATGGCACATTTGAATGGGGTGTTGCTAGACTTCCTGGTTCACTTCAATCTGATGGCACAATAGCTTATAAAGCTATCTCTCAAGGACCATCTCTATGTATGTTTTTTGAAGATGTAGAAAACGCAGAAGAAAAAGCATTAATGACTTGGGAATTTGTAAAAATATTATTAGAACCTGATTTCCTTGCTGCATTCTCAATTGCATCTGGTTATAACCCACCAAGACAATCTACATTTGATATTGAAGCATATCAAGATCACTTAAATGGTACAAGTATTACAGCTGCTGCTGCAAGAGCTGCAGCAACAATGGTAGATGATTTCTTTACATCTCCTGCATTCGTTGGTTCTTCAACTGCTAGAACACAAGTTGGTAATGTTTTAGTTTATGCTATGACAGGACAAAAAACAGCTGAAAAGGCATTGGCAGACGCATATGTTAACTGCGGTGGTAAGTAAAAATATTAAAAAATTATTTGTCTTAGCACTTGCTTTAATAATTACATTAGTTTTAGTTGGTTGTGGTGAGACAGTAACAATTGACCAATATGGTGAATATGATGCTGTGACTAAAACTTGTGAATTTCAAGTGACTTATACAGATAATAGTAGTTTCCTTACAGATGGTGCTGGATATGCTACACTTATCAGTTTAACTGATGGTGATACAACTAATTTCAGACTACCTGGAGGACAAAATATTACAATTAGATATCATGGTGTTGATACTCCTGAATCTACAGGAAGTGTAGAAAAATGGGGTAAGGCAGCAAGTTTATTTGTAAAGAGTAAACTTGAAACTGCTGTATCTATCGTTTTAGAAGCAACATCAACTCCAGCATCTCATGATAGTTATGGTGTTAGATATCTAGGTTATGTATGGTATAAATTAGGCGAAAATGATCCATTTAAATTACTAAATCTTGAACTTGTAGAAAACGGATTTTCTAAGAATAAATGTATCAATACACCTGACTTTAAATATTATTCATATTTCAAGAAAGCTGAAGATTTTGCAAAGAATAATGGTCTAAGACTTCATGGAGATTATAAAGATCCATATTATTCTACTGCAGCTGAAAAAATAACATTAAAAGATTTCTTTGATAATCCAGACGCATATTACAATAGTGATGCTGAAGCTGGATCAAAAGTAAGAATTCAAGCATATATTACTGATTTAACAGTTTCAGGAAGTGGTACTTATACATTTACTGCAACTCAAGAAGTTGATGGACAAAAATATAGTATGCCTATCTATGCTGGATATTCTTCAGCTCCTGTTTCAGGATTTATTAAAGTTGGTAATCTATATTCATTAACTGGTAATATTGCAAAACATAATGGATCATGGCAAATATCTGGTTTAATTTATGTTGCAATGCAAACTGGTGGTGATTATGTTACTATGCTTCAAAGAGATTATTATTGTACATTCGATTCAAAGATTGCTTATGGAGATAAATGGGGTACATCATTATTCAATAGTGGTACTGTTACAAGTGCTGAAATTGTAGATGGAAAAGTACAATTTGTTGCTACTGTTAAGAGAAATACTTCTGATGGATATAGTGATGATATTCAAATGACATTTGTTTATAAAGAAGCAGCTGAAGCTGGTTTTGATCCAGCTACATTAGTTGGTAAAACTGTAAGTGGTGTTGGCTTACAATTAGAAAAGAATTCTAATGTTATTACAGTATCTCAAAGTGATATTAGATTTGAATAAAATAAAAAAATGCTAAAAAACTTTAAAAAAATATAAAGGAGAAAATTAATGAAAATCAAAAAAGTTTTTGGATGGTTGTTATTGCTAGTTATTGCTTTAACACTTGTTGCATGCGATGGTGCTGGTAAAGTCAATTATGAAGAATTACTAAGTACTTATTTATTAAATGTATCTAGTCCTTTAACTGCTGACTTCACACTTGATTCAAAATTGAAAATCGGTGAAAATGAATACGATTTGAAGTGGACTTCTAGTGATGAGTGTGTAAAGATTGCTAGTGAGGCTGTTGATGGTGCTTATACTGTAACTGTTACTAGACCTGACGAAAAAAAGGAAGTTACATTAACTGTTGAACTAGGTGGAGTTACTAAGGAATTTACCTTCCAAGTAAATCCATATGATGTTTATGATTTCACTGGTAAATATGTATTCAAACAAGAAAAGACTACTGTTTCAAGTGATTTCGCACTTGATACTGAATTTGAACAATTCGGTAAGAAATGTACTATTTCTTGGGAATCTTTAGATACTGATTACATTACAATTAGTGAAGATGGAAAGACTGCTCAAGTTTTAGGCAGTAGCGTTGAAAAGAATGTTACATTAAAAGCTACTTTCTCATATAATGGTGAAATCTCAGCTAAGAGATTTGTTGTTACTGTTTATGATGAAATGGATCCAATGGAATTAATTGATTATTGGTATAAGAATACAGGTGTTTCTCAAACATTATCTGGTTATGTTGTAGTTGTTGGTACTGTATTTAGTGCAACATACAATAACATTAGCTTATATATGGTTGATGATTCTTTGAAGGCTGGTTATTATCTATATAGAGTTGGCTGTACTCAAGAAGTTGCTGATAAGTTAGCTCCTGGTGTACATGTAACAGTAACTGGAACAACTAACACAAATTATAGTGGATTAATGGAAACTAATGCTGGTGGTCAAATCGTTGTTGATGATGATGTTGAAAAGATTGATATTATGTCAACTGTTGTTGATTTTGATAGTGAATTAACATCTAAATCTCCATCTGCTGTTTATCGTCAATCTACATTAGTTAAATTAAATGGTTGGAAGATTACTGAAAAGACTAAAGCTCCAACTCGTGGTGTTACTACTTCAATGTTAAAGATTGAACGTGATGGTGTTACAATTACTGTAGACGTAAGTAAATATTTAGAAGGCTATTATTCTCCATGGGATGCTGATGCAGATCCTAAGTTCGATGCTATTGTTGCTAAATATGGTGAATTAGAAGTTGGTGATTATATTGATATTACTGGTATTTTAGGTAATTACAATGGACATCAAGTTCATGTAATTGATGCTGATTTATTAGTTAAGAGTAGTGCTCCTACTGGTCCATCTTTAGGTGCTGCACTTGCTGGATTAATTGAAAGCACTGAAATCCCTGCTAAGATTAGTGATTCTACAAGTATTGCTTTACCTGCTGGTGAAGGCGATGCAACAGTTACTTGGGCTCTTACTAAAGAATCTAAAGTTGCAAAAGTTGAAAATGGCAAATTAGTTATTACTCCTGGTGATAAGGCTGCTAAAGTTACTTTGATTGGTACTTATGCTAATGGTGATTTCTCAACTGCTGTATATTATAGTGTTACTGTTGGTGTTCAAGATAATACTGTTAAGACTATTGCTGAAGCTAAAGCTTCTGATAAAGGTAGTGAAGTTACTGTTCAAGGAACTGTAATGGCTACTTCAGCTCGTGGATATATCTTATATGATGGAACTGATGCAGTTTATGTTTATGCTAATGGTTCTACAGTAGATGCTGAAAAAGCATTTGCTTGGAAGGCAGGAGACACTGTAAAAGTTGCTGGTAAGATGGATTATTATAATGTTATCGAATTAGTTCCAACTGAAAGTGTTGCTGTTGAAATTGAAGCAAAAGCTGCACCAGATGTTTCATTATATAATTCTTCAAAAGTTGCAGATTATGTAGCTGCTGATAAAGCTTATCCTCAAGATTATGCTGAATTCACAGGTGTATTAACTGTAAGTGGAAATTATTTCAATGTTGGTTGGGATGGCGTTGAAGCTCAAGTTTCTCTATCATATTTGAATGATGATCTAAAAGCTGTATTTACTGCATTAAATGAACAAACTGTAACATTTAGAGGATATACAATTGGTCATTCTTCTAATAAATATTTGAATGTTATGGTTACTGAAGTTTGTGGAACTCTACCTGTTAGTGTTGTTAAATTACTTCCAAATGGAACTGAAGTAACAGTTGAAGGTAAAGTTGTTGCATTATCTAGTCGTGGCTATGTTGTTTACGATGGAAAAGATGCTATTTATGTTTATGCACACGGTTCAGCTGAAGCTGCTGAAAAAGCATTCTTCTATGAAGAAGGAGATTATATCAGTGTAACAGGTGCTAAAGGCTTCTATAATGGAGCTCAAATTGTTCCTACATCTAGTGAATATTTAGTTGAATATGAAGAATTTGATGGCCCAGAAGCAGAAGAAATTGATGAAGCTGCAATCAGAGCATATGTTGCTGCTGAAAATACAGAATTTGCTAATAAGCTTGTAAAAGCAACTGGTAAAGTTCTTATCAATAATGGCTATTACAATGTATTATTATCAACTGAAGGAGAAGTACAAGTTTCATTATCTTATTTAACTGATGAACAAAAAGCTGAATATGAAAATGATAAAGAATATACAATTTATGGATGGACTATTGGTCAATCATCTAATAAATATATGAACATTATTCCATGTACATATATTGAACCACTTGGTGATTATGTTGAAGTATATGAAGAAGGTGCTTTATATGTTAATCTTGCATTCACTGAGACTGATTGCTCTTGGGGTGGAACTCAATTAACATTTGGTGTTAATGGATTTAATGATATTAAAGCTGCTGTTGCTGCTGCTACAGAAGGACAAACTATTTACTTACAATCAGGTGAATATGTAGTTGTTGAATCTGGTGGTGATGCATTTGCATTTGATAAATCACTTAAGTTCGTTGGTCCTAATGCTGATATTCCTGGCTATGTAACTAGAAGATATGAAGATGCTATTATTAAATTTGGTAACAACACTGTAGGTGCTACATTTGTTAACAAATTAGAATTTGTTGGTTGTGAAGTAAGAGGAAACGCAATTGGTTATGTTGCTGGTCACTTATTTGATTCAACTGATACATCTGAATCAATCTCTTTCACAAACTGTGTATTACATTCATCTAATACTTTCATTTCTCTTGAAAAAGGAACAAATCAAGAAGTATATGTAGATGGTTGCTATATTCATGGTATTAACCAATTCTTTGTATGGATTAGAACTGATACTGCAAATAAATTCACTTTAAAGAATTCATTATTTGATGCTCAAGATTGTGGACAAGTAACTAGTCCATACGCTACAATGATGAGAGTTAGAAATCAAGCTGAAGTTAAGATTTATCATAATGTATTCATTGGTGATGAATTGAATAATGGATATTTTGAACCTAGTGTAGGTCCTGAAGGATCATTCGATGTTCAATATAATGAATTTAGATTAGTTACTAAATTTGTCTATAAATTTGGTGATAATGAAAAGATTACTTTCAATAATAACATCTATACAGATGGTGATGGTGAACCACTTCTTGAAGCACCAACTTTAGAAGTTGAAGGTGTTGAAGTTACAAAAGATGAAAATATATTTGAATCTAAAGAAGCTTTAGAAGCTGCTTGGTTAGCTTTCACAGCAAATTAATAAGTATTATTAATAAGATTCTAAATAATTAAATTAATGTCTATAAACTATGGATGAATTATTATTTGTCTATTGTTTATAGACATTTTTATAAATATATTGAAAGCCCATACACTATCATGATATAATAAATGCATAAATAAATGAGGTGTTATGATGAAAAAATATATATTATTAGTTTTATGTTTGTTATCTATTGTTATATTATCTTCATGTGGAGATAAATATAGAAAAAAGATAAATGAAGAATATTATGAATTTAAAGCTATAATTAAGGAACCTAATGTGATTAGAAAAAGTGGATGGGTTTATTACACAGCTGTTGGGTCAAATTATTTTGACTTTTCATCTAAATCATTATTTGAATTAACAACAGATAATATTGATCTTGGTTATACAATTAAAGCATTAGATACATATGATCATATTACTACTGTATATATTGATAATGATTATTATAAATATATATATGATATTGATGATGGGGAATGGTTTTATTATAAAGCACTACAGAATAAAAAAACTCATCAATCTGATGTTGAAGGAATATATTATAAAATTACTTTTTATAATGGCGATATTCCAGATGGACTTGATACTAAAGAATACGTTTTAACATATGATTTGAATGAATTAATACCATTTAAAAGAGATGGAAAAACATTAATTGCTGCTTATTATTCTAAAAAAGCAGAATTGGAAAAACCATATCATTACAAAAAACAAATATCCTTATTGTTTATGTCTGATTTAATCCAAGTAAAAAAATTTGGAAAAATATATTATAAAATTAGTTATGTTAGATATAGTGATATGAATAAAGCCTTTGTGATAGATTTTGATGAATCAAAACAAAATACTTATCTTTATGAAGATATGTTTTACAAATGGAATTACTTAGTTTATACATTTGATGATAAAGAATTTATAGCTTATAGAGGATATAAAGAAGAATTTTTAGAATTAAAGGAAAAATATAATTTGAAGAAACGAGACTATTTCTTCTATAGTCAGTATAGTTCTAGAAGTATTTATAGACCTAAAGTCTATGGTGTATTTGATTTACTAGGCGATGAAGAAACTTATTTTTATAATTTATATACTGATATTAGTACTAAAGAAAGTGAATACAGGAAGTATTATTATAATTTTATTATTTTTGTTGATTTGGAAAAGATAATGAATATTTATTATAACAATAATATTATGTTTAAATAATAAATAAATAAACTTAATTATTATTTTTATGGTATAATGGTATTAGTATTTATATTTGTAATATTTCTTGTTGAGGGCGAATGAAAATGAAAAATAAAAAAATGATATTGATAGAATCATCAATAATGGTAATTATTTCTATAATTTTGTTATTGTTCTTTTTAATTAAAAAAGATTATGATTTGTTTATTCCGTTTTCATTATTAATTCCTATGTTCTTATTATCTCTTTCTTATATTGTTTTAGATGATAATAAGAGCAATAATGAAAATAAAGGAACTTATTTATTCTTTTATATATTATATTTAATTGTATTTGAAATTATAAATCTTAATTTTAGTAGATTTAGAATAGCTTATATACCATTTGGTTTTTTGTGTTTATTTTTAATAATATTAGGAATATTGAAATATAAAAGCATAAAGAAGGATAATGAAAAAATAAAGAAAGTAGTAGATATTATGACTAATATCATTATTATTCCATATGTTACTTTATTTGCTTTTTCATTACAAGGAAGGGTATATATAATAATATTTACAATTGTTGTTTATTTATTTTTCTATTTCACTATGTGCTTTAATGATAATTATAAACGAATAAGTTATTTTCTTACTATTGTATTTCTATCAGTAATAAGTTGGCTTATCGCTTTAACATTGTTTTTTGATTATGGGCATGTTCTTTATTTAATTCTTACTTTTGTTTTCTTTATTCAAATTGTATTTAATTTATATATTTTGTTCTTAAATAATAAAATAATTAAAATAAAGAATAGAGAGATGAATTATGTAATGGATAATAAAATAACAATTAGTTTTATTGCTATTAATGCTGTTTTATTCTTTGTGCTGTTCATTTCAAGAATTTTAGCTGAATATATTTAGATATATAAATAAAAGATGATACCATTTTTGATATCATCTTTTATTCTGTTCTTTCGATTTCTTGCATTATTTCGTTAATGTCTGGGTCTGCCCAGGCATTTTTTTCATTTGTATAAATGACAAAAGAACCTTTTGTGCCTTTTACTTTTTTAACCCATTTTACTAATGTATAATCTACACATACTGATTTAGAGTTTTGAGCTTTTGAATAATAAGCTGCAATGTTACTTGCAAGTTTTATTGATTCATTATCTAGGATACCTCTTAATATGACATGACTTCCTGGGATGTTTTTTACATGGAAGAAGTAGTCATCTTTGTGTGCTAGTGTGTGAGTTAAATAATTATTCTGAGTGTTGTTTTTACCTACAAAAATAATATTACCTCTTTTATCTATATATTTTAGAATATGAGGTTTTTTTGTTTTTATTCCTTCTTTTTTTAATCCTATTTCAATCATCAATTCTTTTAAGTCTGATTGAGTTACATGATCTATTTGAGATAATAAATCATTGTAATACAAAATATCATTATCGGTATCTTTAATAGTAGCTGATAATATTTCAATAGTTCTTTTGGCTTTTTTAACCTTATTGAAGTAGAAATTGATATTTTCATTTATGGAAATATTAGGATTGATTGCAATTGTAATAGGTTCATTATCAATACTAAAATAATTATTAACTATTATTTCAGTCATTCCCTTTTTCACTTTGTTAATGCTTGAAAGAAGAAGATTAGCTTTTAATTCAATTTCTTTATAATTCTTTGCTGCTTCAAGTTCTATTAATTGCTTTTCTTTCTTTAAAGTAAGTTTAGATATTTCTTTTTCTATATATTTTATTGTATTCTTTTCGTCAATACTTTTTTGTTTATTTTGGTTAATTGTTGTATAGAAATATTCCAGCATTTCACTTAAATTATTAAAATGCATTTCTTCACCAATTAAAGAATTTAATTTAAAGCAATAGAAAATGTATTTATCATTTGTTTTATAAATAATTGGATCAGTTTCTCTTGCTATTACTTCATTTAAACCATAAGATTTAATTTCTTCGCTTACTATTTTTGAAATACCTTCTAGATTATTGATATTAAAATCATTATTACCAATTGTAAAAGGATTAATTTTATTTGATTCAGGATATTCATATTTTAGTTTAACTTGAATCGGGTGCATATCTGTCAAATATGTTTTCTTCCCCGCTTCAACAATCATTCCTTCATTATCTAAAATAATGAGATTGGTGAATTTACCCATAAGTTCAATTACAATTGTATATTGTTTTTCATAACCTAAATCATTAAAAGAAGTAATATCAATTAAAGCAATTCTATCATTATCTTTTTGATAGATTTTTTTTATTATTCCACCTTCGATATGCTTTTTAAAGAATAATGATAAATTAGTATTACTTGACATGAATTTTTCTTTTGTAAGTCTTAGGTGAGGAAAACTAGGGTTAGATGATATATATAATGAATTCTTATTACTTAAAACGAATTGATATTCATTTTCAGTGATAGAATTAATTTTATATATTTTACTATTTTCTATTATTTTTAATTCACCAATTAAATGATGTAAAAATAAACCATCAAAAGGCATATTATCACCTCTTTTTTACTATTTGCTTTTTTATTCTATCATTCTTTTAAGGTTTATTCAAATGTATTTAAATAAACAAGTGCTTTAATGATTCTATTTACTTGAATAGTTTTAAATAAAAAATAATAATAGCTCTTGAAATTTAAACAAATTTCGACTATAATCAAATTGAAATAGAAAATAGTCGGAGGAAGAATATGGCTTATATTAATAGAGCATTAGAAAAAGTATTAGTTAGGAGATTTGAATCTGCAAAGGCAGTTGCTTTAACAGGAGCAAGACAAGTTGGGAAAACAACTTTAACTAAACATGTTTATCCCAATGTAAAAAGAATTAATTTAAAAAATGTTACTCTTTATAATAGTGCTAAAGAAGATCCACAAGGTTTTTTGGAAAGCTTTAATTATCCTTTATTTATTGATGAGATACAAAGAGTTCCTGAACTAATTGATGCAGCAAAAGTAATTTTAGATGATGTGTCAACAAGGGGAAACTATATTTTTTCCGGTTCTCAAAAATGGGAATTAATGAAGGGCTTATCGGAATCTTTAGCAGGAATAGTATCAATTATGGAATTAACTCCTTTATCGTTAAGGGAGATATATGATATAAAATTTAATGATGCATTTATTCCAACTAAGGATTACATTTCAAAAAGAGAAAAAGAAATTGTTAAATATGATAATTTATGGAAAATCATTCATAGGGGTGGATATCCTGAATTATATGAAAGTGATTTGCGCGAATGGGAGGATTATTATTCATCATATGTTAGTACATATATTGAAAGAGATGTATATGAGATAACTAAAGTTCGTGATTTTAATACGTTTTATAAGTTTATGGTGTCTGTTGCGGCGAGAACTGGTAATATGCTTGATTATAATAACATTGCAAAGGATGTAGAAATATCGATAGAAACGGTAAGACTTTGGATTTCAATTTTAGAAAAAACAGATATTATATTTTTGTTAGAACCATATTATAATTCTCATTTGAATAGAGCAATCAAGACGCCTAAGGTTTATTTTAGAGATACTGGCCTTGCTGCTTATTTAACTTCATGGCTCACTAAAGAGACATTAGAGAATGGAACTATGAATGGAGCTTTTTTTGAAACGTTTGTTATTAATGAAATAATTAAATCTTATATCAACTCTGGAAGAGAATATAAAAACAAAATCTATTATTACCGTGGAAAAGATAAAATAAAGAAAAAAGTAAATGGCGAAATCTATGAAGAAGAAAACGAAATTGATTTTATCATAGAGGAAAATGGAACACTATATCCAATAGAAATTAAAAAAACAACTAACCCTAAATCAGATATGGCATCTGCTTTTGATGTGCTTGATAAGGATATTGCAAAGAAAAGAGGGGAAGGTGTTATTATTTGCAGGTGTGAATATAAATTAAAACTTCGTGACAATTTATTTGCTTTACCAATCGAATATATTTAAAGATTTAATTTTACAAAACGCTTAAGAATATTATTTTAGGTATCTTTTAATGAACCCTTATTGCAATTATAAAAGTGAATATGGTTTTGATGAATTATAGAGACGAGGTTATAGAATATAAAATAATTTAGTTATTTATTGTAAATGTTAATTTATATTACCTTGAATAAGATATCTAATATCTTTTGATATTTAATATCTTTTGATATTTAATATCTTTAGATATTTAATATCTTTGATATTTAATATCTTTAATAATGTATAAAAAAGATTGCATTACGATATAATCATAGTGCATCTTTTTTATTTTAAGTGACAATTTATGGCTGTTTTTCTTTTTCTCTTTATTTTATAGTTTTTTTGTTGTATAATCATATAAATGGAGTAAAAAAAGAATATGAAACTTGATAAGAAAGGATTATTAATTGTTATTTCAGGTCCTTCTGGAGTCGGTAAAGGAACTGTCAGAGATGCACTTTTTCAAATGAAAGGTCATGATCTAACATTTTCTGTGTCTATGACAACAAGACAACCTAGAGAAGGTGAAGTTGATGGAAGAGAATACTTCTTCGTTACAAGGGATGAATTCGAAGAACGAATTAAAGAAGGTAAATTCTTAGAATATACTGAATTTGTTGGAAATTATTATGGAACTCCACTTGATAAAGTTAATGAAGCTTTGAAAGATGGAAAAGAGATGGTACTTGAAATTGAAGTTGAAGGTGCTAAACAAGTAAGAAAAATAATGCCTGATGCTGTATTTATTTTTATTGCTCCACCTACAATTGGTGATCTTGAAAAGAGACTTAATAAACGAGGAACTGAAAGTAAAGAAATTATCAATGAAAGATATCAAAAAGCTATAAGAGAAATAGGCCTTGCTTATCAATATGATTACATTGTTGTTAATGATACAGTTGATAATGCAGCTGATAAGATTATGGCTATTATTAGAGCAGAACATGCAAGAACTACTAGAAGTTTAGAAGGTTATATGGAAAACTTAAAATTAGAGGAGGTAGACCATGACTGAATATGAAGGAATTAGATTTCCAGCTATTGATCAATTAGATAAAAAAGCTAGTTCAAAATATAAATTAGTAATTGCTACTGCAATTAGAGCTAGACAAATTAAATATCATCCTGATTGTATATTGATTGAAAAACCTGTAAGCAAGAAACCTATTGGCAGGGCTTTAGAAGAAATATACGAAAATAAAATTGAAATTGAAAATAAATAATAAATATTAAATAATAATTAACAATAGGCAATTTAGTTGTTAAATTGTCTATTTTATAATGAATTTAAAGGAGTTAACGATGGATGAAGAGTTGAAGAAGCAGAAGGCCATCAAGACTAAAAATCTCATAATAAGAATTATTATGGCATTCTTAGTTGTTGCGGCACTTGCCATGCTTTTTATACTATTTAAGAATCAAATCCTCGAAATTATAAAACTCGCAAAGGCAGGAAAAAAAGAAGAATTAGCAGACTTTATAAATGAAAAAGGAATTTATGGAGCATTGTTAATTATGTTACTTGAAGCAATACAAATGGTTGTTGTATTTATTCCAGCAGAATTTGTTCAGATTTCAGCTGGTGTGTCCTATCCTATTTGGCAAGCTATATTAATATGTATGGCAGGTGTTGTATTAGGTGCATCCATTATTTATTTCCTTGTTAATGTATTAAAATATGAAGGTCGTGCATCGAAGAAAGCTAGTAATCAGCTCGGAGCAATTGAAAGAACTCAAAAGAAAAAAAGAAATGCTCAAATTTTGATGTATATTTTATTCATTATGCCAGCGATTCCTTTCGGGGCAATATGTTATTATGGTTCAAACAAAAAAATACCATTTCATAAATACGTTTTAACATGTGCTACTGGTGTTATTCCATCTATTGCAACATCATGGGTGATGGGTAGAGTTGGAATTCATACACTAGCAACTAATCCAAAGAATGTAGTTTGGATTGTTTTGGTTGTTGTCTTTCTAGCATTTTTGTTATTATTTATATTAGGCTTTATATTAAAGAAGATTTTCTTCTCATCTGAAGTTGGTAAATATACACCAAATTCAATGTATGTTATTTTTAGATTATTAACTAATATCTTGGTAAGATTAAGTAGAAAAGTAGTTTATAATCGTGATAGATGTGATGAGATTTTAGGGCCAAGTGTAATTTTAGTTAATCATCAATCTTATCTTGATGTTGGTTTAGTTACGAACCTTTTAAAAGATTATGAGCTTACAATTGTTGCTAATAAGCACTTTGAAAGAAATCTATCTGGAGCAATGGCAAAAAAGAATCTAAAATTCATTTATAAGAAGTTATTCTATTTAGATTTGAGTGCTGCAAAGAGTATAATTGGTGCTATCAATCAAGACCGTTATGTTCTTTTATTCCCAGAAGGTAGACTAACTACTGATGGAACATATATGGAATCAATTGCTGACACAGCTAAATTACTCAAGAAATTAGGAGCACAAATTGTATTTGTAAATATTCAAGGTAATTATTTTGTTAGACCTAAATGGGCATTAAAATTAAGAAGAGGACAAACAAGTGTTTATATTAAAGATATTATTAATCCTGATGATTTAGTTAATATGACACTTGATGATGTAAAGAAAGCCTTAAATGATAATTTAATAGTAGATGATTATAAATATATTGAAGATAACAAATTATCTTATAAATCAAAAGACATGACATTAGGACTTGATGGCATTCTTTATAAATGTCCACATTGTGGACAAGAATTTAAAATGAGTACATATAAGAATCATATTAAATGTGAAGCTTGTGGATATGAAGTATTACTTAATAATAAATATGAATTCAAATATGAAATGAGCTTTGGTAAGATTGATAATAATGAATCACATATTAAAACTATAGTAGATTGGAATAAATATCAAAAAGAATCAATTAAAAAAGAACTTGCTAATTTAGACAATTATAAATTTGTGTGTGATGTCAATGTTACTAGATATGATAATCGTTTAAAATATCTTGATATTAAAGGTGAAGGTAAATTTGTTATTGATAAAGATGGATATACATTTGAAGGCTTCTTGATGGAAATAGAAGAACATGATAAGATTCTTGTAAATCTTAAAAATAAGAAACCTAAGAATAGAGTTAGAAAATATTATAAATTTACAATTCCTTTTGATAAAATTGAAGGTATTCCATTCTCTTCAATTGAAAATGAATTTGAACTTTATTACAATGATAATTTATATTATTTCTATCCAAGCACAAAAGCAAAAGGACTATGTGCTAAAATATCATTGATGGGTGATTATTTTAGAGATAATTATTATTATCCAGTAAAAGCAAATGAGAATAATTTAAATAATAAAGCTACTCAAAAATAAATATCGATTTTGATTGAGTAGCTTTTTTATTATGTATTGATATAAGATTCTTGTCATGAGCGATTAATAATGTTATAATCTATATAGATAAAATTTAAAGAATAGAATGAGAGGCTATTATGAGAAATATCAATAGAACATTATCTAAGTTTTTATTATCTTTATTGTTTGTTATGTTATTTGTATCTATTCTCTCTGTATCAATAGTAAGTGCTGATACTGTTAAGACTGATGATGGTAGCTATAATTATACAACTACTAGAGAGACAGTTAGAGAATTAACAAAGGGTTGTAATTTCATTTACAATCTAGGATATACTACAAGATCAAAAGTTAATTACGACCAAAGAGTAAGTTTATTTTCTTGTGATGTAAGTGAGAATAGTGATATAAAGGTTGCTACATGGGCAATTCTAGATCCAAGTCATACTGGCTTTATTAGAAGAGGATTGCTTGAAGTTGCAAAAGATTATGAACGTCATAATCCAGGTTGGATTGTTCTTGCTGGAATAAATGCTGACCAATATTTTCCAACATTTGGAACAGGTATTGGAAGTAATGGTAGTTATATGTATATTCCTTCTCCATATTATCCAATGGTATCAAATGGTGATAATTGGTTCACCATTTCAGCATTAGGTTATGCTACTATGAGTAATGTAGTAGGCTTTAAGAATGATGGTTCAAAGGACCCTTTAGTTAATGGTCCAAGAACTGCAAATGGATTTATGTTATATGTTTATGATGAAAATGATAATGTAATTGATAAGCTTCCAGTTGATGGATTAAATTGTGATTTAGGTAGTAATAAAACTGTTGTATTTGCTACTTATAATGATGCAAAAGATTCATATAAAAGTATAACAAGAACAGCAAATAGTGATGAGACTATTTATTATGTAAGTACATCAGAATTATCTTATGTAAGTAATACAACTGCTTGGAAGAGTTGGAATGATCGTGCACAAGATGCATTCTTCGGTAAAGGTGTTATTGCTTCTACTCCTGATTCAGTTACTTTAAATCGTGGTGCCTGCTTTGCTATTGTAACAAGTAATGCTGATGTTAAAGCTAAATTAGGTGTTGGTGTTAAAATTAAAGTTCAACTTGAATTTGATGATGGCTTTGCTGGAATTGAAGAAGCAATGGGATATCATACAGTTCAAAGAAGAGGTGGAAAAGACCAAAACGTAGCTAATTCATACAATTCAAGAGCCTATCCAAGAAGTATGTTTGGTTGTGATGCTAATGGTAAAGTATATTTAATGACTTGCTTTGGTGATAATTCTAGTCCTCTACAAGGTTTATATGCACAAGAATTCAATGCTGTATGTAAGAAATATGGTATCACTGATGCATGGCAAATGGATGGTGGTGGTTCCGTTACTTCAATTGTAAGAGATGTTAACGGCACTGGTGAA
The DNA here is from genome assembly GCA_017450215.1 of Bacilli bacterium. Classification (GTDB taxonomy): domain Bacteria; phylum Bacillota_I; class Bacilli_A; order ML615J-28; family CAG-698; genus RGIG3506. Next base: position 51,549 of record JAFSVH010000087.1, read on the forward strand.
CTTAAATATAATGAAGCTTGTATTGAAGCATCACATAATAAAAAGGTTGATACATATGAAGAATACCGTTATATCTTGAGCGGTTTATTTATCGTTATGAAATCACCTGAGTTAGATTTAGAAGTAACTGAGAAAAGCGATTCTAGCGTTAATTTAAGCCTAAATACAGCTAATCTACGCACTGCAAAAGGTGAAAAGTACGACTCTGTAACATTAAAGGTTTTAGACAAGAATAGTAAGGTATATAAGGATTTTGAAGTTGATTTAGAAAAAGAAGTAAATACATTTAATATTAAAGGTATGATTTCATTCAATGATTATTATTGTGAATTAAGTTATACAAAAAATGGCTATGAACAACAAGGATATAAATATTTTAATTTCTATACTGACAAAGCAAAACCAAAGATAGATGTTTTAGAAGCAGTGAAGGTTGGAAATGGATATGAAATAAAGATATCTCTTATTGATACGGATGATAGTATTGAGAAAATGTATGCTGTTTATAATGATCAAAAATATGAAATGGCACTACATGATGGTATTGCATCATGCACAATTACAGATAATATAGATATCAATAAATTAACTTATCAAGCTGAATGTATTTTTAAAGTTGCAAAGCAAGAAAAAGAAACAGTTGATTTAGAAGTTCGTTATTTCAAATATCCAGTTAGTGATTTCTTTAGTCAAGCAATGAATAAAATAAATGAGATGATTGAAAGATTTAGTAGATAATATTATATTTATCCATTAGAAGATAACTCTAGAAGTGATATCTTATCATTTTTGGAGTTATCTTTTGTTATTTATGTTTAATTTTTATTTTTTTTAAGGCCAAAATGGTTTATAATGTTAATAGATTATAATTGTGAGGTTTCAAATCAGAAGTTATGAAATTGCTTAGATTAATTTTTAGTAAATATTTTATATCAATACTTATTATTCTTATTCAGATTACAGCAATTAATATTGGATTGAATTATTTGAAAGGTAAATTCTTGATTGCAGATGCGATAATATCACTTGTTGCATTTGTTATTTATTTTATAATTATTAATCGTAATCAAAATCCAGAATACAAAATTGCTTGGCTTGCCTTGGTTGCTACATTTCCAATAGTTGGTATTACTTTTTTCATTATGTTTGGTAATCCTAGACTAAAAAAGAAACAATCAGCAATGATGGAAAAGACTCACGAGAAGACTCAATTTTTAGTCGATTTAACAAGAGAAGAAAAAAAGAAATTATATGATTATTTAGGTGAATATGTAGGTATTGAAAAATATCTACGTCGTAATGGTCATACTGTAGGAAGTATGAACAGTAGAGTTACCTATTATGATATTGGTGAGAAGATGTGGGAAGCTATGAAAGATGAATTAAGGAAAGCTAAAAAGTTCATCTTTATGGAATATTTTATAGTTGACCCAGGTGTGATGTGGAATGAGATACATGAAATATTAAAGGAAAAAGCAAAAGAAGGTGTTGAGGTTAGATTCTTATATGATGATTTAGGATCTATGACAATGCTTAAAAGTGGATATTATAAAACTTTAAGAGAAGAAGGAATTAATTGCTATAAGTTTAACAAAATTAGAGCAATTGTAAGTGGATCGTATAATAATAGAGACCACCGTAAAATCACAGTAATTGATGGCAAGGTAGGCTTTACTGGTGGTATTAATTTAGGTGATGAATATATCAATGTAAATAAAAGATTAGGCCATTGGAAGGATGTTGGCATCAAGATTGAAGGAGAAGCAGTTAGAGATTTAACTGAATTATTCTTATTCAATTTTGATATGACTAGTAAAAATGTATCTAATTATGATAAATATTTTGATTGTGACTATGAATCTTTTGAAAATTGTGGATACGTGCATCCATTTGGAACTGGCCCTAATCCATTCTATCCAGAACAAATTGGTGAAAATTTATTCATTTATTTGATTAATCATGCTAAACGTTACATCTATTTCACTACACCATATTTAATTATTGATTATAATCTTACTAATGCATTAAGGACAGCAGCCTTAAGAGGAGTAGATGTAAGAATTGTAGTACCTCATATTCCTGATAAAAAGCTAGTATTTAATATGACTAAATCTAGTTATGGATCACTCCTTAAAGCAGGAGTTAAGATTTATCAATATGAACCTGGTTTTATTCATGCAAAATCAATTATCAGTGATAATAAGATTGGTTTTGTTGGAACAATAAATATGGATTATAGAAGTTTAACTCACCATTATGAATGTGGTGCAGTCATCTATGATGCTCCTTGTTTAGTTGATTTGAAGGAAGATTTTCTTCATACATTTGATGTTTCTATTGAGATAACTAAAGAAAATTATAAAATTAAAAGATTCCCAAAATTTATTATAACAATTATAAAAGCATTTTTCCCAATGTTTTAAAAGGAGTGAAATATGAAAATTAAGAATATAATTACAAAATGTTTTATTTTCTTGTTTGCTATTGCCTCTTCTTTTATCTTTATTAACTTAAATATAAAAGCAGAAGATACAGTAAAAACAGATGATAATAATTATTATTATACTACAAAAAGTGAAGTGACAAGAGAGCTTGCTAGTGGTGTTGAATATACAATTAATTTAGGTAAAACTGGACACACAGCAAGTAATTTTGAAGAGAGAGTTAGTATATTTAGTGCTGATATTAGTAAGAATAGTGATGTGAAAATTGCTACATGGGCACCTCAAAATGGTAGTCATACGGGATATACTAGAAAAGCACTACTTGATATTGCGAAAGATTATGAAGCTAATAATCCAGGTTGGATTGTTCTTGCTGGAATTAATGCAGATCAATACTTCCCTTCATTTGGTACTGGAATTGGTAAAGATGGTTCTTATATGTATGTACCTTCTCCATATTATCCTATGATTACAAATGGAGATAATTTGTTCACTTATACTGCACTTGGTAATGCTAGTAAAAATAATGTAGTAGGATTTAAAAATGATGGTTCGAAAACACCACTTGTAAATGGTGAAAGAACTATTGATGGATTCTATATTACTGTATATGGTGATAGTGATGAAGTTATTAAATGCATGAAGATTGATGGATTAAATTGTGATTTAGGAAGTCAAGGAACTGTAGTACTTGCATCATATAATGTTGATAAGAATACTCAAGCTAGAATTACTAGAACTGGTAATAAGTATTATGTAGTTAATAATGCTGAACTATCATATGTAAGCAATACAACTGAGTGGTTAAGCTGGAATAATAGAGCTGTTGATGCTTTCTTTGGTAAAGGTGTTATTGATGAAGTTAGAGATAATGTTGATATTACAGGTGGTAATAAATTTGCAATTGAGACTAATAATGAAGAATTAAAAGCAGTTCTAAAAAAAGATGTAAGAATTAAAGTTGAAGTAGAATATGCAGATGAATTTAAAGACATTGAAGAAGCAATGGGATATCATACAATTCAAAGAAGAGGAGGGCTTGATCAAAATGTTGACAACGCCTATAATTCTAGATGCTATCCTAGAAGTATGTTTGGTTGTGATGCCAATGGTAAAGTATATTTAATGACTTGCTTTGGTGATAATGCTGGTCCAACTAAAGGTTTATATGCTCAAGAATTCAATGCTGTATGTAAGAAATATGGAATTACTGATGCATGGCAAATGGATGGTGGTGGTTCTGTTACTTCAATTGTTAGAGATGAAAATGGAATCTTAGATTATGCTGAAGCATGTATTGAAGCATCTCATTCAGGTGAAAGAAAATTCTCTGGTTATCGATTAGTCTTAAGTGCGTTGTTCATTGTTATGAAAGTACCTAATGCATCTATAACAGTTAATGAAAAATATTCAACTGGTGTTAAGATGATTTGTGATTTAAAAGATATTTTAGGTAATTATGATGAAGCTAAATTAAAATTCTTTGATGAAGAAGGTAGTAATGTCTCTAATTATTCACTTGATTTAAGTAAAGCAATCAATGAATGCAATATTGATGGGTTGGAAGCTAATAGGAATTATACATATGAATTATATGTAAAGAAGAATGGCTATGATGAACAAAGAACATTTGTTAATGGTGCATTAAATACACTTAAAATGATTCCAGTTTTGAAAGCTTTAGAGATTGTATATACTGATGATGGATTTATGATTGAAGCTTCTATTGATGATAAGCAAAAAGCGTTGATTTCATTATATGCATGGTTTGGTAATAGAAAAATTGCATTCAAGCAAAAAGGAGAAGTATATCAAGCCTTCGTGGAGGCTGAAAAAAATTATAATCCTCTTGATGTAGCAATATCAGCTGATTGTATGTTAGATTCTAAATTAACAAAGCATGATGATTGTGAGTTAGAACTTAACAATGTCAGTTATCCAGCTTTAGCATTCTTTGCTTATCCTGAGAAAGCATTAGAAGAAATATTAAAGAATTTGTATAATTAATAATTTTGAGTTTTTTTTAGTAATATGATAAAATGGTAGTGGAGTGAAAGAAAAATGAATTTTGATGAATTACTACTTAAGAGATATAGTTGTAGAAACTATATTGATAAAGAAGTATCTTTAGATGATATTATAAAAATCGTTAATGCTGGTAGATTATCTCCATCTGCTAGAAATTGTCAACCTTGTGAATATTATGTGATAAGAGGAAAAGAGAAAGTAGAGCAAATTAGAACAGAGCTTCAAAGGCCAGGCTTCAATAAATTTGTTCCTAATGTTTCTTCGTTTATTGTCATTGCTTTAAATGAAGCAATGTATAAAACTAAATTAGATGGATTGATGAGAGATTTTACAGATATTGACACGGGCATAGCAGTACATGCTATGGCACTAGAAGCTACTAATATTGGTTTAGCAACTTGTATCATGGGTGGCTTTGATTATGATGGTATAGCAAGACTTGTTGGTATTAAGGATTCAGGTCGAGTAAGGCTTGTCTTAGCTGTTGGTTATAGTAATGATGGAAAAATTCAAGATAAAAACGAAAGAAGAAAAAGAATGGAGGAAGTAGTTAAATACTATTAAAAAAAATATGGCAAAAGAAAAGAAGACTAAAGAACAAAAGAAAAAAGAAAGAAAAGGTATATTCAAAGAATTTATAGCATTCATTAATAAAGGTAATGCAATGGCTCTTGCTATTGGTGTTATTATAGGTGCTGCATTTGGTGCTATTGTTACTGCAATTAATGTTAACATTATTTCACCATTAATTGCTTGGTTGATCGGTGATACTGATTTGAAAGATTCTCTTATTACTACATTAAAAGAAGCAGAAATAGATGGCGATACAGTTGTAAAAGCTGCTATTGAAATTAAATGGGGTGCATTCCTTCAAGCAGTTGTTGATTTCTTATTAATAGCTCTTATTCTATTTATTATTTCTAAGATTGTTGGTGCAGTTGTAAGAAGAGTAAATAGACTTGCTGAAGAAGCAAAGAAGAAACTTGAAGCAAAGAAAGCTGAAGAAGAAAAGCCTCAAGAAGTTGTAGAACCTGAACCAGCTCCAGAACCAGTAGTTGATCCTAATACCGAATTACTTAAGGAAATTAGAGATTTATTAAAAGAGAGCAAAGAAGCTAAATAAATTTTTAAAAATAACATAAATTAAAAAGTGTAATTAATAATCCATCTAATTATTTGAATTAGGTGGATTATTTAGATAAATAATTAATAAATAATAATTAATATTACAGAGGTTAGAAATGAATAAGATAATTAATTATGACAATTTAAGAAAATTTTGTTATTCAAATGATCATTTAATTAATGGTGAAATTAAAGGTATTGTTTTAGAATTTGTTGGTTTAGGTGGAATGACAATGTATAATAATGATTTAGAGATTGGAATTAATTATGCTAAGAATAATATTGTTTACATTATTCCATATTATAATCCATGGTCATGGATGAATAAAAACACAATTTTATTTGTTAATGAAATAATTGAAGTCATTATTAATCATTATGGATTGATGGATGCAAAAATTGTGTCAACTGGAAAAAGCATGGGTGGTTTATGCAGTTTAGTATATGCTCGATATGGAAAAATTAATAATGCAAAAGTAGTTAAGGTTGTTAGTAATTGTCCAGTATGTGATCTTGTATATCATTATAGTGAACGAGATGATTTACCAAGAACTTTGTATAGTGCTTTCTTTAATGAAGAAGGTGATATTCAAAATGCATTAAGTAAATATTCGCCTATTCATTTAGTTAAAGAAATGCCTGATATTGATTATGTTATTTTTCATTGCTTAGAAGATAAAGCAGTGAATATTGATAATCATTCAAGGAAATTTATAAATTTGATGAATGAATATAATATAAAATTAATCGAAGTACCTGGTCGTGGCCATTGTGATTTGAGTGATGAAGCATTAAAGCTATTTTATGATGAAATCGCAAACATCCTATGATTTTATATATTTTTATTCTATTTTAGTAGTGTATGTGTTATAATCTTAATGTATTAAAAAGGAGCTTTTTATGTTCAAATTTAAAAAAATATTTTTAATATTATGTATAGCATTAACTATTTTTGTTATGACTGGATGTAAAGAAGAAGGTAATGACCCTGGTGGTAATACGGGTATAGTTACAAATTATTCAATTAATTTTGAATCTAATGAAATATCTATTCGAGCTGGACAAGAGGAAGAATTATCTTATTCAACAAACCTTCCTGTTGAATTAGAATGGGAAAGTGATAATGATAAAGTTGCTGTTGTTGAAGAAGGAATTGTAACAGCAATTGATGCTGGTGTTGCTAATATCACAGCTAAAGGAACTGTCAATGGTGAAAGTTTTACTGCTAGTGTCAAAGTAACTGTTACTAAAAAAGGTCCAAGCACTTTTAATGTTACAATAGGTGATAAAACATACAGTATTGCAGCTGGTAAACCAGTCTCTGCTTTAATTATGTCATTATATGATGGTATTTATGAAAAGAAAGAAGGTTATGCATTTGAAGGTTGGTATATAGATCCTGCCTTTACAGTTAGCTTTGATATTTATCAAACACTTGATAAAGATGTAACTATCTTTCCAAAATATCGTGAAACAAGTGATAAAGTTGGTACACCTCTTGAAATAAATAAAACACTAAAATACAATAGTGGACTTGCTACTGATTTGGGTAATGTATTTACAATTTCACCTGCTTATACTGGAAAAATGGATACAGCTCAATTGAGTAATTATACTGTTGTAAGTGCAAGATATGATATTCAAAGTAGTAAATATAAAGTCGTAGGATATCAATCTGGTAATTATGAGGTTCCTTATGATGGTATGTTAATAGGTATTAAGAATAGTTGGGAAAAATGTGATGAAACATTACTTAAACTTATGACAGGTGCTACATTTGATTTAAATACTTATAGTGTTAATACTGCTACTAAGATTTATTTTGATCGTCAAATGGATAGTGGAAATGTTTATGAAGTAACTCCAGCAACTCTATCTTGTTCATTCTGTTCTGCTTATGATGTTACTTATGATAAATATTTATATACTAAGAATGGTGATGGTAAAGCTTATCCTGCATCTACTACTAAGATAATTACAGCTATAACAGCATTGAAATATGCAAAGCCAACAGATACATATACAATTGGCAGTGAACTTGATGTTATGTATCAAGGATCAAGTCCAAGTACAGCTGGACTTGTAAAGGGTCAAGTATGGACTTTACATCAATTATTATATGCTACTTTACTTCCTTCAGGAAATGATGCTGCATATGCTGTTGCAGCTCTTTGCATGGATGTAAAAGAACCTGGTAATAAATATGGAGCAAGAGAAAAGATAGATAAGTTTGCTGAATTGATGAATGAAACTGCTAGAGAAGTAGGAGCAACTAATTCTCATTTCATGGTTCCTGATGGTAATAGTTATTATAAATCTAATGGTGCATGGGATGATAGAATTACATATCATTATGTTACTGCTAATGATATGGTTAAGATTTGTAAATATGCTCTTACAATGGGTGAGTTTGCTGAAGTTGTTTCAACTCCAAGTGTAACATTTACTCTTGCTAATGGTAAACAATATTCATTTAATAATACTAATAATTTGATTAAACCATCTACTAGTTATTATTTAAGTGGCACAATTGGAATTAAGACAGGTACAACTAATCCTGCTGGTAATTGTTTAATTACTGCAGTTGAATACAATGGTAGAGTAATTATTGTTGCTGTTCTTAATGCTAAAACATCAGCTAATAGAAATATAGATTCTTTGAAAGTATATAGAGCTATATTCCCAGAAAGAACTGATGCAAGTTTAGTAAATTATGGTAAATAAATTTGAATAAGATTTAATAACGGGAGATTTAATTAGTTCAGGCATCATTTTAGAAAAACAAGATTTAAGTTTTTTTTGGTAAGAGGAGCGAAAGATTATGCACGGAATTAAGAATTCTTTGGACAATAAACTATATTTAAAATTACAAGGAGATAAAATCCTTGAAAGAGTATCACAATTCGATAAATTATATATTGAATTTGGTGGTAAATTATTTGATGATTATCATGCATCACGCGTTTTTAAAGGCTTTGAAATTGATTCAAAAGTAAGTGTACTATATAGTTTGAGAAGTAAAATTGAAATATTGATAGTTATTAATTCTGATGATATTCAAAAATCAAAAGTAAGAAGTGATATTGGTTTATCATATGATAATGATGTTCTATATATGATTGATGAATATGAAAGTAAGAAATTGTCAGTTTGTGGAGTTGTTTTAACTCATTTCAATAATCAACCTTCAGCAATTCAATTTAGAGAAAAATTAGATAATTTAGGAATTAAAACTTATTTACATTATGTAATTGAAGGTTATCCTAAGAATATTGAAAAGATATTGAGTGAAGAAGGTTTTGGTATGAATGAATATGTTGAAACGACGAAGCCTATCATTGTTGTCACTGCACCTGGTCCAGGTAGTGGAAAGATGGCAACATGTTTATCTCAACTATATAATGAAAATGTTCATGGAATTAAAGCAGGGTACGCAAAATATGAAACATTCCCTGTTTGGAATTTGCCACTTAAGCATCCAGTAAATCTTGCATATGAAGCTGCTACTGCAGATTTAAATGATGTTAATATGATTGATAATTTCCATTTAGATGCTTATGGAGTATCTGCTGTTAATTATAATCGTGATATAGAAGTATTCCCAATATTAGAAAAGATATTTGCTAATATTTATGGTGAAAGTCCATATAAGTCACCAACTGATATGGGAGTAAATATGATAGGTTTTGCTATTATCGATGATGAAGCAGCACGGGAAAGTAGCAAGCAAGAAATAATTAGAAGATATTATGATGCTAAAAGCAATGTGAAAATTGGAAAGATGAAAGAAGAGGCTCTTGATAAGATAGAATTAATTATGAGTCAAATGGACATCAATCCAGAAGAAAGGGTTTGTGTTGCTGCTGCTTTACAAAAAGAAAAAGAAGCAGGTGTTCCTGCAGTTGCAATTGAACTTAATAATGGAAAGATAATTACTGGAAAAAGAAGTGATTTGTTTGAAGCGGAAAGTGCAGCTATCATCAATGCTATTAAATTATATGCCAAAGTAGATGATGAAATGCCATTACTTTCATATTCTATTATTGAGCCTATTCAACAATTAAAACTAACAAAATTAAAGAGAAAGTCAGCTAGACTTACTCTTGATGAAGTGTTAATTACATTATCTATCAATGCAACAACTAATGCAATGGCTCAAAAAGCATTAGAACAGTTGCCTAAATTAGCAGGTGCTCAAATGCATTCATCAATTATGTTGTTCCCTGATGCTCTAGCAACATTAAAGAAACTAAAAATTGATGTTACTAGTGAGCCAATTCAAGATACAAAATTAATGCAAAGATAGATTAAATATATAGTCTCTGTTAATTAATTTGTTGAAATGTAATATTTTTAATATTATAAAAAGAGAAGCGATATTTTATTAATATCGTTTCTCTTTATTTATTTTAATAATTATTTATTAATAATTATTTATAATTATTTATTTATTTTACCAGTCTTAGGATCAACACCTAATCTCTTTAGTGTTTCCACAACGTAGCTTTCTTTATATTCATCTTCAGGTTTACGATTGTAATATGAGATGAAGAATTCTTCATTTGCTTTCTTGTAATCAATCTTTGCAAGATTAGCAATAATTCTAGTTGATCTATCGATTAACTTTTTATTAGTAGGTAATACTTGAATCATCCAGTTACCCCATACACGACCCATCTTTGCCATTGTTGCAGTTGATAATGTATTGAAGATAAGTTTGATTGCTAAATGATACATAATATCTTGGCAAGTGAATGGTACATCAATTGGGATGTGGATTTCATTTGAATATAATTTCTTCTTTGGATCAAATTTACCAATTCTAATTACTAGTCCACCACTAAATTTAGAAACATTGTCATTGAACCACTTCATTACTTTTTCATTAGCAGATCCGTTAACATCGATTACTACAAGTTGAGATACTTCTCTTGAATATCTACTTGGATCATCTTCATTACCGATATTGTATTTTAATACTTGTTCACTGCCAACTTTTGGAGGATTGTTAACGATATCTTTTTCAGCGTTCATTCTTACATAATCTTCACTAGTCCAGTCTAAACCTTTGATAGGACGACGGAATACATGTTGCCATGCTACATCACTAGGATATAGTGGATCTTTAATGTATGCCCAACTTAAGTTGTCTGTAACTTCATCAAACATTTTGAATGGAGGAAGTGTGAATGTAGGTTGACGTTCAGTTGTGTCTGTCATGATATCAAGTAGATAATCATGAGTTACATAAGTGATTAAACCTTTTTGTTCATATGTTGCAGCTTCGAAATCTACAGCTTTTGCAATTCCTCTTACAGTTTTACCACTTGATAATTGCTTTGATAGATTTTCAAACCATGTAGCATATTCTTGTGGTTCTAAAGCGATTGTGCCTAAAGTATCAAGTTCTGCTTTTGATAGATTTTCTTCTAACCACATTTTAGATGCAAGTTCTAGTGCAGCACCAGCAACTAATAATTCAACTGTAGTTACTTGCATACGTGTAGAACCAGCAACAGCCATATTGCCAACGAATAATGGAAGTTTGATTATTTTTTCTTCTTCAAATACAACACGAACTCTGTCTAAGTATTTGCAAAGAATCTCTTTTGGATTACAGAATAGATAGAAAGTAGTACAACCTTGTCTAATTCCTTCTAATACTGAACCATTGATACTAGCAGATAATCCACATTCAGATAATCCAACTAATACATCACCTTCATGAATGTCAGCTTCAATAACTTGTTGTGCACCAAAAGTCATATAGTCTTCAAAGTTTTCAACTGATCTAACTAATGCTCTATCTCCACCTGTTGTGAAAGATGATACAACTTCTGTTAATTTTGCAAATTGTTCATGACGCTCTGGTAAAACTTGAGTTAAGCCATTCCAGAATTTTCTCCAATCAGAATCAAGTGTGATAGCCATTCTTCCACTAGCACCAACTGATGAGAATACAACTTTCTTGCCTTCATCCATTGCTCTTTTTATTTCTTTAACCATGAATTTGAATTCTTCTGTTTCGAAGCATTCACTTGCTTTTTTTGCAATGTACTTATCAGCTTTGTAAACAGTTTGAACACCTTTTACAGTACTCTTTTGAATGTCATAGCTTAAGTTCTTTGTTAATGGATTTGATTGTTCTGTAGGTATAACACCTAAGTGAAATTGCTTTTCATTCTCTAAAAAATCTTTAGAGGCAGCTTTGTAATTGTCTATTGTCTTATAAATCATATTTTTCTCCTTTTTCAACTTACAAGATTTTTACATATAGGATTATAGCACTTTTTTTCAATAATAACAATTGTTATGTAATAAATGTTACTTATTGTATTTATTAAGATTTATTGATTGTTATATTTTGGGGTTTGTGATAAAATGATATAAATAGCAAATAAATATTGAATATTAAAAAAGGAGTATAATATGAAAGATATTAAATTAGAAGAAATTAAAAAGTATAATGAATCTTATGATGGTAATTTTAAAAGACGTTTAATGGAAAATGTATTAAAATCTACAGCCATTGATGTTAGTGTAAGAATTAGTGATAAGGCTAAAGATACACTTCATAATTTTGAAGTTGACATTGATACAATGAGTGCTCCACATCAATATTCTAGTGGTAGATGTTGGATTTTTGCTGGAACTAATGTATTACGTGAAATCGTAAAGAAAAAATGTAATCTTGATAATTTTGAATTATCACAAAGTTATATATCATTCTTTGATCGTTTTGAAAAAGCTAATTATTTATTAGAAGCTGTAATTGAATTAAAAGATGTATGCCATGATGATAGAACATTAGCTAGATTATTAGAAATCGGTGTTCAAGATGGTGGACAATGGGATATGTTTGTTAACGTTGTGAAAAAATATGGTGTATGTCCAAAGAGTGTATATAATGAAACTTTCCAATCAAATAATACACGTCAAATGAATAGCGTTATTAACGTATTGATTAGAAGATTTGCTGCTTTTGCATCTCGCAATAAAGATAATATTGAATTAATTAGAAAAGAAAAAGAAAAAGTAATTGCTTCAATTTATGAATTTATGTGTACATGCTTAGGAAAGCCAGTTGAAAAGTTCGATTTTGAATATGTGACTAAAGATAAAAAATATAATCTAGTTCAAGATTTAACACCAATAGAGTTTTATGATAAATATGTTGGCTGTGATTTAGATGAATATGTAAGTATTATTAATGCACCAACAAAAGATAAACCTTATTATAATGTATTTACTGTTAAATACTTAGGTAATGTTGTTGGTGGAAAAGATATTAAATATTTGAATTTGCCAATTGAAGAATTTAAAGAATTATGTGTTAAACAATTAAAAGATGGCCAAATTACTTGGTTTGGTTGTGATTGTGGAAAATATGGAAGTAGACAAGATGGCATTTGGGATAATGAAAGCTATGATTATCTTGGTGCATTTGATTTTGATCTTAAAGTAAGTAAAGAAGATATGCTTGATTATTATGTTAGTTCAATGGACCATGCTATGGTATTAACTGGAGTTAGTTTCAAAAATGGTAAAGTAACTAAATGGAAGATTGAAAATAGTTGGGGAACTGACCACGCTAATAAAGGATATTATTTAATGAGTGATAGTTGGTTTGATAATTTTGTATATCAAGCAGTTATTAATAAGAAATATCTAAGTGAAGAACAAAAGGCTGCTCTTGATAAAGATTTAATTAAATTAGAGCCTTGGGATCCAATGGGTACTCTTGCTGACTAATTAAGGGAATGTAAATGAATAGTATTAGTAAGGGTAAATTATTAGATATTATTGCAATTTGTAGTACTTTATTGCTTTTTACAAATCTTGGTGCTTATAAAATACTTTACTCAGTACTAATCATTTATGGTTTTATTACAATAATTTTATATTTGATTCATTTAGATAATCTACATGGTGAGAGTAAGACAATAGATTTAATATTAGGTATAATAAAACTAATTGGTGGTTTTACGTTATTATCTCTTCATAATTTGTTTGGTGATTATTATAAGCATATTATCTTATTCATTTGTTTATTACATGGTATAGGTAGAATGTTTATTAATAGCCATCGTGGATTAATCTTAAAGTTAGCTCAAATTGGAGTTGGTATATTATTTATTGCTTATGCAGTATTGAGTTTAGATTTTTTACATATAGGATTTTTAGGAGATTTTAAAACATCACTTTATGTGATGTTGGGTATTGTTTTTTTGGATATAATAATTCTTGTTTTATCACGCATTCTTCCACGTAATGATTTAGAAAATGATGATGTTTCTATAAAATATGGTAGTGAAGAAGATAGAATAATGATGGAATATAAAAGTAAAATAAAACGGGATGAAGTTATTGATATAGATAAATTATTTAAGAATGAAGGAGAAGAAGTATGAAATATTGTAAAAACTGTGGTGGACAATTAGAAGATGATGCTAAGTTCTGTGTGTATTGCGGAAGCAAAGTAGAGGAAGTAAAAGAGGAAGTAGAAGTTGTTGAAGCGGAAGCTGTTGAAGTTGCATGTCCTATTTGTGGAACAAAAGTTTCAAGCAATGAAACAAATTGTCCAGTATGTGGTGCATTAATTAAAAAAGATTATTATAAAAAAGAAGTGACAGCTAATACATCAAGCAAGAAAAAAGACCCTGTGATGATGGTGGGCTTTATATGCTCAATTGCTGGTTTTATTTTTAGCGGTAATGTTTTTGCTTTAATTATTTCTCTAGCTGGATCTATTATGGGTATTATTGGTATGTCAAGAGCAAAGACAAACAATAGCCCTAAAGGCTTTGCTGTAGCTGCTATTATTGTTGGTTTTGTTGGAATTGCTACATCATTATTCTGGATTGCTTTCGGTGATCAAATTATGGCATATTTAAAAGAAATGATGGAACAATTAGCAAATGGAATGAATTAAGAGGTTTTTTATGAATTGGGATTTAACATATTTATTTAAAGATGAACAAGAATTTGAAAAAGCATTTAATGAATCAAAAGAAATGGTTCAAAAGCTTGCTTCATTTAAAGGCAAATTAGGATGTGAAGAAGATTTTGTTGCTTATTTAAAGTTATCAAAAGAAGCTGAACTTAAGTTTTCTAAGGTTTATTTATATTCTCATTTGAGAAGTGATTTAAATAAAAAAGACATGACAAGTGCTGCATTGTTCTCTCGTGTTATGGGATTATATCAATTGTATGCTACATCTACATCTTTTGAAGGCCCAGAGATTTTATCTTTAGGCAAAGATAAAGTAATGACTTTCATTGATAATAATAAAGATATTGAAGAATTTAGATTTAAAATGGATAAGATGTTCCATTCTAATGATCATTTCTTAGATGAAAAGAGTGAAGAAATTATTGCTGTAATGAGTGAAGCATGTGGAAGAAGTAGAGAACTTTATAGTGCTTTATCAGTTGCAGATGGTAAAGGAGTAGAAGTAGAATTAAGTAGTGGTAAAGTTACTGTTACACAAGGTAACTGGAGAATGTTGATTAGTGGAGCTGATAATAAAGAAGATAGAAAGAAAGTATTTGAAGCTATATTCAATTATTATGAGGTTCATAAAAATACTTATGCAACTATTTATGAAGGAGCTATTCTTGCTAATAAAGCAAGGGCAAAAAATAGAAAATATGATTCTATTTTAGATAGTTATTTAAGTCCAAATAATATTCCTACTTCTGTATATTTAAATTTAGTTGATGTTGCTAGTAATAATAATGCTGGATTAAAGAAGTATATTAAATTACGTGAAAAATATCTAGGTTTAGATCGTCATAATACTTATGATAGATTTTTAGAATTAGCAAAATCTGATAAGAAATATAGCTTTGAAGAAGCAAAAGAAATATTCTTTGCTTCAATCAAGGATTGTCCACAGGACTTCCAAGATAAAGCAAGAGAAGCATTACAAGATGGTTTTGTTGACGTGATGGAAAAAGATGGAAAGAGAAGTGGAGCTTATTCATCTAGTGTTAGTGATATTCATCCATTTATTCTTCTTAATTTCAATGGAACACTTGAAGATGTATTTACACTTGCTCATGAATCTGGTCATTCAATGCATACTTTATATAGTGAAGAGAGTCAACCAGCAATGCTACAAGATTATACAATCTTTGTTGCTGAAATTGCATCAACTTTCAATGAACATATGTTACTTGATTATTTGATGAAATCAGATAAGCTTGATAAGAATGATAAGATTATGTTACTTCAAAAGGCTATTGATGAAATCTATGCTACATTCTATCGTCAAACATTATTTGCTGAATATGAATTAAGAGCAAACAAGATGGCTGAAGAAGATAAACCAATTAATCATGAAGTTTTATCACAAATCATGATTGATTTGTATAAACAATATTATGATATTGATATTACACCAGAACGTGTAAAGCAATATGTATGGGCTTATATACCACATTTATTCTACACACCATTCTATGTATATCAATATGCAACATCTTTTTCAGCGAGTTTCAAACTTTATAAGAATGTAAAAGAAGGTGGCAAAGAAGCATTTGATAGATATCTAGGTTTATTAAAGGCTGGTGGAAGTAAATATCCAATTGATGAAACTAGGGATGCTGGTGTTGATTTCACTAATAAAGAAACATTCATGGCCGTTGTTGAAAGAGTTGATGATTTAGTTAATCAATTAGAAAAATTATTAGAAGAAAAATAATTATTACATTGGAGGACTAATGGATAAATGGATAGAAATAGAATTAATAAAGTTCTTATTGAAACAAAAGATGTTAATCTTGTTGTTGCAAGTAAGTATTTAGATTCTAAAGGAATTCTAGAATTATATGAATATGGTATTTGTAATTTTGGAGAGAATAGAGTTGATGCTTTTTTAGAAAAGTATGAACAATTAAAAGAATATAATATTACATGGCATTTTATTGGTCATCTCCAAAAGAATAAAGCCAAAAATGTGATTAATAAAATTGATTATTTGCATTCTTTAGATTCATTAGACCTTGCAAAAATAATAAATGATAAATGTGATAAGAAATTGAAGTGTTTTGTTGAAGTGCATCTCACTTCATCAGAAACTAAAAATGGAGTTAGAGAAGAAAATTTAGATTTATTTATGGAAGAAATAAAAAAATATCAAAAAGCTGATGTCATCGGTTTTATGACAATGGCTGATGTGAATCAAAATGATGATGAAAAAAGAGAAGTATTCCATAAATTAGCACTTCTTGCAAAAAAATATGATTTAAAAGAGTTGTCTATGGGCATGTCTTTAGATTATCATATTGCAATGGAAGAAGGTGCAACGTTTGTCCGTTTAGGTCACATTATTTGTGATTAGGAGGTTTTATTATGAAAATATTAACAGTGCAAGATATATCATGTTATGGTCAATGCTCTACTACAGTAGCTTTACCTGTTCTTTCTAATTATGGACATGAAACTGTTATTCTCCCTTCAGCAATTCTTTCAACTCATACTGGAGGATTTAAGAATTTTACTGTTCATGATTTAACAGATGAGATGCCTAAAATCATCTCACACTGGAAAAGCGAAAATATAACATTTGATGCTCTATATACAGGATATATTGGTGATGCAAGACAATTTGATTATATTTTAGATATTAAAAATAGTATGATGAATAAAGGTGGGCTATTCTTTGTAGATCCTGCCATGGCAGATCATGGTAAGATGTATTATGGATTGGGAGAAGAAATTGTTAATGGAATGAGAAGAATGTGTGAAGTAGCAGATTATATACTTCCAAATATTACTGAAGCTTGCTTTTTAACAGGTACATCATATCAAGAAGTTCAAACTGAAGAATTCATTAATACATTACTAGAAAGATTGTTAGCACTTGGTACTAAGAATGTTATTTTGACTGGATATGAAGTGGGTGGACAAATTGGTGCTATCGCTTATGATGGAAAGAATAAAGTATGTGTATTGAAAGATAAACAAATACCATCATATCATGGGACTGGAGATATTTTCTCTAGTGTTATTATTGGAAATATTTTAAATAACAAATCAATGAAAGAAACATTGGATGATGCTACATCATTTATTGTAGATTCTATATTAGAAACTAGGTCAGATTCTACCCATGGATATGGTGTAAAATATGAACAAGTTATCTATAAGAAGTATTCTAAATAATTAAATAATTAAGGAGGTAATTTATGAGTCCAAGAAAAAAGATTATGGCTATTACGCCAATTATGTGTTTGATTATTTACCTAAGTTTAGGCTTTTTGATTAAAGAACCAAATATGTGGGGATGGGGATTGTTTGTTTTCTTACTTGTCCCAATTATGCCATATTTAATTGGTTTAAAGAAGTTAGTTATTTCAGTTTCAGCTACTATTACAATTGTATATGTAGTAGTCGGAAAATTATCAACTGTATTAAAATTTCCAGATGAACATGGATTATGGCATCCATTGTGGATAATCTTCTTGCTTATTCCAGTTATTCATATTTTGATCACTCCAAATAAAAAGAAAGAAGAAAAGAAAGAACCTAAAAAAGAAGCATATGTAGATGTTGATAATAATACATATGATGCTAAATAATTAGAAATTACGTAATATTAAAAAGGTCTATAGAAACTAATTCTATAGACCTTTTCTAAACAATTCTATTAATAATTTTATTATTAATTTTATTATTTCATAATATAATAAAGTGAATACCAATCTTTTCTTTCTTTTGCATACCTGCTATTCTTTAAGACATTGATTGAAAAATCAAGACTTGTGCGTTCAAAGAGTTCAGTTATTCCTTGCGTTCTTACTTGCATAATAAAGTCATCAATCATTTCATTACGATATTTAGTATCTAATGGTAGTCTTGTTATTTTTGCATAATAATATGAAAGGAATACATTATTAACACGTTTGAATATTTCTTTTTTATTTTTAACTGCTTGTAAAGCTTGATTTAAGATTTTACCAGCTTTATCTAAATTCTCATCAGTAAACATAGGATGATCACTATCATCATATAACCATAATTCATAAGGCTTTACTGCATCTTCCCAAAGATTAAGGTATTCTATGATATATGGACTAGCATCTTCATAATAAGCATTACAAAATTCTTTTATTAATTCATTTAAATCATAATTAGGATTCTTTAATAATCTAGCAGTAATATAACTTTTAAGTTCATCTAAATATCCTTTTCCACCTTGTGAGAAGTTACCTTCCATAAGGATGCCTTTTACATTATATGCCTTATATAATTTAATGTTATCAGCCATACTTCTTATATTAGGGAAAGGAAGAAGATAATTTCGATAATTAACTGCATAATCCCAAATATATAACCTATTAGTCATGTTGCTCCAACTATGTAGATCTTGTAAGAATAAATCATCACGTCCACCTGGGTTTTTACTTGCACTAACTCTTAATGGATTAGACCAAGAGCATTCAATGTTACATAGACGTACAATCACATTTTTATCAGGTATTACATTTGTTGGTGCTTTTCTTGAGAATTGATAAGCAAATGTATGAATTAGTTTATCTGGATATTCTTTATTTATTTCCTTTGCTATTTTATTAACAAAGGAAATGATTGAACCACTTTGACTTCCGTTTTCTTCATCTATCTTTTTACAATTCTCACACTCGCAAGCCATTCTTGTAAAGTGCCCCATCCATTCATCTTGTGCAACACTGAATACTTTACATTCAGGATTATCTTTTATCCATTGTTTTACCTTTTTCACAACGATATTTAATACATCAGGATTAGATAAACATAATTCAGTATGTTCTTTAATTCTTTTTCCATCAATCATTGAGAAATATTCTGGATGTGAATCAAAATATTCATTTGGGTTTATTAGGTCGGAGAATGAATGATGAAAATTATACCATTTAGTTTTTCCACCTAATTTATTAGATAGATCAGCAAGATTACTATTTAAATAATTTTTAGATGCAAAAGATGAATTCCATGCATCAGTGAAATAAGCTTCACGATATTCAAATGGAAAATCAAAAACAATATCTAATGAATCAAACATTATTATTTCTTTTTCATCCCATTTCTCACAATCAAATGTGAAACATTTAAAATTTATAGCAAGTTCAAGAAAATGATATACAGCATAAAGTGTTGCTCTTGGACTATTACCAACTATGATAATATCTTCATTATCGATTTCTCTTATTATAAATGCTTCATCAGATAAAGAATTTAAATCATTATAAATTTTATCATATGCATTTTTGATTTGTTCATTATAATCATATCTTGAATTTTTACCGATTAAAATTTCTTTTCCTCTTTTTTTACATTTATCTGAAAAATATGGAATAGAGCAAAGAGTAGATTTATATAAATATTTTGCAAGTTCAGTTGCAGCGAATCTTTCGCACTCACTTGCGTTAGTATTTGTGACTATATGGTAATCACTATTTAAATTGTTTGTAAGTATAATCATATAATACTCCTAATAATTAATTGATAAATATATTATAATTCAAAGAAAACTAAAAATCAATTTTCGAATGAAATAAGAAATATTTTGTAAATAATGATTCATTTATTAATTAATGATTAATGGTTAATTTATCTTATATAATTAATTGTTAAGAAAACTATAATATGTAATCAGTACATAAAAACAATTAAATAATTTAATAAAAGAATCAAAAAAGGGTTTTTATATGTAAACTAAAAGATTCCTTAAAGAAAAGAAAAAAATATTGACAACGCTATTATTATTGTAATAAAATATGGTTGTGAGGTGAATTATGAAAAAAATTAAAAAATCTATTTTCTCTTTTTTGTTGTTTTTATTATTTTCGTCTTTTTTTACACTATATATTGGAATAAATATTTATGGTGATGAAATAAGATATGGCGATTCAATTCTTGATGAATTTTATGCTCTTGATGATAGTATGCTTGAATATACAATTTATGGCTCTATGGAACCTTATTGGAGTTCAATCGATGATAATTTTGGCTATAATGTTGCTACACCAGGGACTTGTGTTAATCTTGCTACTGCAATGTATTTAGGATATTTTGATGATATTTATAATGACAATATTATTACAAATTCAAATTATGAACCTAATGATGGTATTGGGACTACTGAAGCTCTTCATCAATATATGATAACTTATGGTGGAACAACAGGGCAACCAAATATTTTTAATACTGCTCTAACTGCATATTTTTCTAATCTTAGTCCCAACGTTTGTTTTGGTAATATTAGTTTCCAAACATATATTGGTTATAGTAATGCAGCTAATGTTTTGCAAAGTTACCCTTGTGTAGGCTTTTTTAGTGATGGTGAAACAGGACATTGTGTTGTAACATGTGGAATTCTTGAATATAATAATGAAGAATTTGTTTTATGTCATATCGGTCATCATGTAAATCAACCGATTAGATTTATCCCTACTAGTTATTTTGTGGAATGTCGAAGAGTAGTTGGTCTTGAGTATGTTACTGGACATCAATATCTTTATGTTATGTATCCTAATAATCATAGTTTGGGCCATATAAAAAATTGTGTAGATTGTGATTATTCCGCTTTTGAAGCACATAATTTAATTTCTATAGGCTTAAATAGATATCAATGTACTAAATGTGGATATACATTTAGATCAAATGGCCCTGTTCATGGTATTGAAAATATAGAATTAGGAGATTAATTATTATGAGAAAAAATACTTTAATATTACCACTATTTTTAATAATTCTATTCTTATTAGTAGCCGGTCTATTAACAGCTTGTGAATATAAAAATGATGATGAAACACATATTAAATATAACAAATCATCATTAATGATTGGAGAATCTATTACTCCAACATTATGGAATGTTACAGATTGTAAAATAAGAACTAATGAAAAATTAAGAATGCTTGATGATGGAACAATAGTTGCAATGGAAAGTGGACTTGGAATTGTGACTGTTGCTTTTGGAAGTGAAATAATTCAAACAATTGAATTAGAAATTTTTGCTAATGAGCTTGAATTTGATAAGTATTATCCAGATTATATTACTATTTATGTAGGTGAAGAATTTAAGATTAAACCTCAAATTAAGACATTTTGTAAGTATAAATCTTCGAATAATGAAATTGTGAATAAAAGTGAAGTTAATAATAATATAGAATATAATGTAAAATATGATGATAAGATTGTAGTTTATGATTATAATGATAATATGATAAAAGCAATTGGTGAAGGTAAAGCAGAGATTGTTTTTGAATGCGATGGATTAGAAAAAAAACTAACATTATATGTTCTAGATGAAAATAAGATTTATGATTTTAATCTTCTTAATTCATTTTATTTTTCTTATAATATAGAGAAAAGTAATAATGATTTTATAAATAGAATTATGATGATTGGAAAAGGAACATTTGAATATGTTGTTCCTAGTGGTTTAGAATATCAAAATATCTATGGTTGTCCTAGATATGAAACAGAAGATGGTGAATTGTATTTATACGGTAGATTTGAAAATGATGAATATGCTTTTTTCAAAATTATTGAATGTGAGACTAGTGAAGATGGAAAAATATTAAATAGCGATTATGAATATGCATACCCATATAATATTTCAAAAACTAAATTTGTGATTTTAGATGAAGTATATTCTCTTTCAGGTGAAGGAAAGTTAAATAAAAATGATGACTTAACTCAAAAAATGGTTCAAATTTTATATGATTATACTCACCCAACTGAAGTATTATATCATTAAAAATTAATATTTAATTTATCTATAATTATCTAAGAAGACCTAATTAGTTAAATAATGTCTAGTTAGGTTTTTTAATTATTATCAAGATTTAAAGCTTTCAAATAGTAAACAATAATTTTAAAGATAGTACTTTTTAATTATAATAAAATATTTGAATTGTTTTTTTTGTGCTCAAATGTTATACTGAATAATAGAGGTAGATTATGAGTAATATAAAGTTTTTTGCACTTGGTGGCTTGGGTGAAGATGGTATGAATATTTATATTTGTGATTGTGATAATCAAATATTTATTCTTGATGCAGGTCTCAAATTTCCAAATTCAGAATTATTAGGAGTTGATAATGTTTATCCAAACATTAATTATCTCATAGAAAATGAAGATAGAATTGCTGGTTTATTTTTAACCCATGCTCATGATGAGAATATAGGTGCAGCAATAGAAATAATTAAAAAGTTTAATATTAAGGTTTTTGGCTCTTTTTTTACTCTTTCTGTTTTGGAAAGTAGAATTGAAGATGAGGGCTTGAATGTTAGTGATTATAAATTATACAAAATTAATGAAACAAAGACACTTAAATTTGATAGTGCTACTGTTGAATTTTATTTTGTATGTCATAACATTCCTGAAACAGCTAATATTGCTATTATTACAGATGATGGTGCATTTGTTTATGCTCCAGATTTCACATTTGATATCATTAATGATAAAAGATATCGAATTAATTTCGATAAGATTACATCAATTGGTAGAAGTGGTGTTTTAGCATTGGCTTGTGGAAGCATGGGAGTGAATAACGTTAATGGTACACATAATAATAATGCATTAGAATATAATGTTAGTCAGCTAGCAATGAAGGATAAACGTATTATTATTTCTATGTATTCTACTGATTTGATTAAGCTACAAAGAGTAATTAATATTTGTATGTCTTATAATAGAAGAGTTGCTATATTTGGAAGAAAAACTCAAAGACTAATCTCTTCAGCATTGACACATAAATATTTTTATGTTGATGAAGCAAAGCTTATTAATCTTAGATTTATGGATGATATTAATCAAAATAAAGATAAAGATCTTGCAATTATTGTTACTGGTGAACGTCATGAACCATATTTCTCTATTCAAAGAATGTGTAGAGGTTTAGATAAATTAATTAAAATTGATAGCGATGATGAAGTATTATTTATTGCTCCAGTAGATGCTAATTGCGAACGAATTGCTTCACGTGCAATGGATGAAATTTTGATGGCTGGTGCTAAATATTATTATATGAGGGAAGAAGAATTAAGAAGTGGTTATGCTGATGGTGAAGAATTAAAGATTCTTTATGATATGCTTAAACCAAAATATTTGATTCCGATTGTTGGTGAATATCGTCATCAATTTGTTCATCGAAAAATAGCCTTACAATATGGATTTAAAGATAGGGATATTGTGATGCTAGAAAATGGAGATGTTCTTGAAATAGAAAATGGCGATATTAAAAGCATTGAAAAAGGCAAAATTGAATGCGGTGATGTTTTAGTTGATGGTTCATTTGTTGGTACTAATGTAAATGATGTAGTACTAAGAGATAGAGAATTATTAAGTGAAGAAGGTATTATTGTAGTTTCTATTTTAATCAATAAAACTAAAAAAGAAATAATTGATGGACCTATTGTGAAAAGCAGTGGTTATATCTTTGAAGATGGTGAACCTACTATTGATGATTTAAAGAATGAAGCAATTAAATTTATGAATTTATATTTTAAAATGGTTATTGATAACACTGGACCATCATGTAATGAATTGTTAAGAGATTATTTGTTGAGATATATGTTTCCAAAAATTCAAAAAAGACCAATTATTGTTCCAGGAGTTATTGCAATTATATAATAATTGGTATATAATCGAATAAGCAAAAAAAGGCAATGATTAAAGAATTTAATGAATGTGGTATATAGAGATAAATGGGGTGGTGCAACATTTAAAAAGCGTTCATTAATGCTACTTTATAGCTGAGAGTAATGATCTACGTTTATTGGCGTTAACAATAAAATGAGTGCAAACATATGATATGTTTGAAATAGGATGGTACCGCGATAATAATCGCTCCTATATAGGATTGAAATTTATTCTAATTTCGTTTTATATAGGATTTTTTATTTCCTATTTTTGTAAATTAGAATAAAGAAAAAATATAAATTATAGAAGAATTATAGAAGAATTATAGAAGGAATATTAAAATGAAAAAATTAAAAGGTTATGAAATAAGACAAATGTGGTTAGATTTCTTTAAGAGTAAAGGACATGATGTAATCCCTTCAGCATCTTTGATTCCATATAATGATCCAACATTATTATGGATTAATGCTGGTGTTGCACCATTAAAAAAATATTTTGATGGTAGAGAAGTTCCTCAAAATAAAAGAATGACAAATGCACAAAAATCAATAAGAACAAATGATATTGAGAATGTTGGTAAAACAGCAAGACATCATACCTTCTTTGAAATGTTAGGTAATTTCTCAGTTGGTGATTATTTTAGAGATGAAGCACTAACTTGGGCTATTGAATTATTAACTAGTAAAGAATGGTTTGATTTTGATATCAATAAACTATATTTTACTTATTATCCTAATGATTTAGATACCTATAATAAATGGATTGAATGTGGAGTAGATCCAAGTCATTTGGTTCCTGTTAAAGGCAATTTCTGGGAGATTGGTGAAGGACCATGTGGACCTGATACAGAGATTTTCTTTGATCGTGGTGTTAAATACGATAAGGATAATATTGGACCTAGACTTATTAAGGATGATATTGAAAATGATCGATATATTGAGATTTGGAATATCGTATTTTCTCAATTTAACGCAAAAGCTGGAGTGAAGAGAGAAGATTATAAAGAATTGCCTTCAAAGAATATTGATACTGGTTGTGGTTTAGAACGTATGGCATGTGTAATGCAAGAAGTTGAAACTAATTATGATACTGATTTATTCATGCCTATTATTAATAAGACAGAAGAAATTACTGGAAAAACATATGATGGATCAATGCCATTTAAAGTAATAGCAGATCATGTAAGAAGTACTGTCTTTGCTTTATCTGATGGAGCAAGTTTTTCTAATGAAGGAAGAGGCTATGTTTTAAGAAGAATTTTAAGACGTGCTGTAAGATATGGTAAAAAGCTTGGAATGAATGAAGCATTCCTTTATAGATTAGTAAAACCATGTGTTGATAATATGAAGGTTTTCTATCCATATTTATTAGAAAAAGAAGAATTAGTTACTAAACAAATTAAATTAGAAGAAGAGAAATTCTTATCAACTTTAGAAAGTGGTGAAAAGAGATTATTAAATTATATTAATAATAATAGTGGTGTTAAAGTAATTGGAAAAGACATTGCTTTCCAATTATTTGATACATTTGGTTTCCCACTTGAATTGACTCTAGAAGTTGCTAGTGAATATGGTTTAGAAGTTGATGTTGAAGGGTTTAATAATGAACTTGCAAGACAAAAGAAGATGTCAAGGGAAGCAAGAGGAAAACTTAATTCAATGTCTACACAAAATGAAGCAATGATGAAGAATACATTTAAAGCTGATTTTATCGGATATGATACTTTAAGTTGCGATAGCTTTGTGAAATACATTTATTCAAATGGTGAAGAAGTTAGTGAAGCTAGTGGTAAAGTGTTAGTTATTTTTGATAAGACTCCATTCTATGCTGAAAATGGTGGTCAAATTGGAGATAGAGGAACAATTTTACTTAATGGTGAAGAATTTGATTGCTTAGATACTATTAAGATGCCAAATGGTTGTTCTAGTAGTGTTATTGATATGATGGAAGTTAGTTTAAAAGTTGGTGATGAGGTTAAATGTATAGTCGATAGTGATTTTAGATTAAGTATTACTAAAAACCATTCAGCAACTCACCTTTTAAATGAAGCATTAAGAGAAGTTGTGGGATCTCATGTTTTCCAACAAGGTTCAAATGTGGCTAATAATGTTCTTCGTTTTGACTTTAATAATTTCGACCCTTTAACAAACTCACAAATATTGACTATTGAAGCAATTGTTAATGAAAAAATTAAAGAAGGTTTAACTGTTGATATAAGTGAAATGGATATTAATAAAGCAAAAGAAAAAGGAGCTCAAGCTGTCTTTGGTGAGAAATATGGTAAAGTAGTAAGAGTAGTTGATATGGGTTATTCTATTGAATTATGTGGTGGTTGCCATGTTAAGAATACAAAAGAGATTGAGCGTTTTGCTATTTTAGGTTTAGAAAGCAAGGGATCTGGTATCTTTAGAGTAACTGCTTGTAGCAGTGATTTTGTTGAAGAGGAAATTGATAATGTACTTGTTAATGTTTATAAAGAGATTAATACATTAGAAGCAAAGATCGATGAACTTGCTAAGAACTTAAATGTTGATGCTAATTTAAATAAACCTGATGTATGGAAGAATAGTTATTTATATATTGTGAAAACTAAAGAATATTTAGAAGAATTAAAAGAAAAAGCAAAAGAATTATCTAAGCTTGCTATGAAGCAACAAAAAGAATCAAGTGTAAGTTTAGATGATTATGTAGCTAAGATGATAACTATTAAAGATGCAAAAGTTCTCACTTGTAAAGTTAGTGAAAATAGCGGTCTTGATGTCAATAAATTAAAAGATTTAAGTGATAAATTGGCTGATAAAGTTGGTAAATCAGTAATAGTATTGGCTTTAGTAAGCAATGGTAAAGTTGTATTTGTAGTTAAGAGTAAAGTGGCTCAAGTTAATGCAGGAATGATTGCAAAACTAGTTGCAACTATTACTGGTGGTAATGGTGGTGGTAGACCAGATTTTGCTCAATCTGGTGGAAAAGTTGCATCTAAGGTTGATGAAGCTCTTGTAGCTGTTAATAAAGAATTAGAGAGCTTAATCTAAATGGTGAAGTGATGAAAATACTTGGAATTGATTTAGGCTCTAAAACCGTAGGAATGGCCATCTCTGATTATTTGGAGATTGTTGCAACACCTATTGGCACAAGCACTATAGAAGAAAATAACTTGGTTCAAGCATTGGAGTGTGTTAAAATAGTAGTGAAGGAAAGAGATGTAAAAAAAATAGTTTTAGGTTTACCTAAAAATATGGATGGAACTGAAGGTTACCAATCTGAATATTCTCTTAATTTCAAAAAAATGTTAGAGGAAGAATTAAAACTTCCTGTTGTAATGCTAGATGAACGTTTGACTACGCGTATGGCTCATAGTGTAATGCTACAAGCAGATATGAGTAGAAATAAAAGAAAGCAAAATGTCGATAAGATTGCAGCTACAATAATATTACAAACATATTTAGATACTCAAGCAAGACATTAATATTAATAAGAAAAGGAGAAATAAACATGGCAAAAGAAAAAATTGTAAAAGAAGAAGTAGAAGTTAATGAAACACAAATTTCATTCGTAAAGGAAGATGGAACAGAAGAATTATGTCAAATTCTATTCACATTTGAAGATGAAGAAACAAAGAAAAGTTATATGTTTTTCTATCCAATAAGTGTTGCTGATGAAGCAAGTGAAGATGAGGATATTGAAGTATATTGTGCAACATATGAACTTATTAATGGTGAACTTGCTAATATTAAAGAAGTGGATAGCAGTGATGAAAAAGAAAATAAATTAATTGAAGAAGTATTCAATCAATATTTAGAAGATTGTGCTTTAGAGGATGATGAAGAATAATTTGGGAATTCGTTAATAATAATTATAAAAGTCGTGATTGTCATTAATTTGATATCACGACTTTTTTTAGAAATATTCATTTATTGATAATTAATCAAACAATATATCCGATGTGAAATCTTTTCTTACTATTCCAGAATAATTGTTTTTTTTCAAACCATTTAAAGTAATTAATGTTAATTGAATAGATTTTTTTGTTTTTGTGTCTTCTCTAAATACGTTTATTTTATTCATGAGATTTGTCTCATATGTTTTATCGATTACGAATTCTGAATTACTAAACTTGATTTCACAAAGATTAATGATGTTGTCTTTTCTATCAATTAATAAATCAATTTGTGCGCCACCTAATTTAGAGTTATAATATGAATAGTTTAATGAGTCTATGCCCTCAATTTTTAAAGCCTTTTTTATTGAATTGATATGGTTTATGCATACTATTTCAAATGCATATCCACACCAACTATAATATCCTGGCTGACCTACAAAGTTAGACCAAAGTTCAAAGTTTTTTTTCTTTAAAAAATTAATTGAGAACAATGTGAATGGATCAATTAATTGGTATAAAGCATTATTAGCACTTGTTTTGAAGTTTGTATATTTCCGGATGAATCCACATTCTTCAAGCTCACACAATACTTTTGAAAAAGAACTGCCTGAAGCTAATTTTGTTGCTTCTAATAATTCGTTACGACTCATGCCTCTTTTTACTTTTGCAAGTTGGTTGATAATTTTTGAATGATTTTCATATTTATCAAATAGTGATGAAAAAAGATTCTCGTATTCATTGATTAAATCTCCTCCATCCCTGAAACATATATTATCAATGTTTTGAATAAGGGAAAAGTTTCTATTAATTAGATTTAAATAATATGGAACTCCTCCAAATACCATATATGCTTCTATTATTTCTTGTTTACTTAAGTCATTACCATTTTGGACATTTACCAATAATTCAACTTCTTTAATGTTAAATGGCTGTAATGATATTTTTGCAGTAATTCGATTATGAAATCCACCTTTTTCATTTATTAGGTTTTTTAGTATCCATGATGTTGCTGATCCACACACAATTAACACAAGATTATTTTGTGTTGATGCGAAAGAATTCCAAAAGAGATCAAAGGCTGCTTTGAAGTCGCTTCTACCATTATCAAACCATGGAAGTTCGTCTAGGAATATTATTCTTTTATTATATCTATTATCAATTTTGATTGTGTTATCGATAATCATACTTTTTAATCTATTGAATGCTTCAATCCAGTTTTCTGGTATACTAGAAAACTTTGAACCGTATTCTTTTAATGATGTATTAAATGCATATAATTGTGTCTTGCTTTTTTTCGATAATACTCCAGTAGCATAAAAAGAAAATTTATTTTGGAAAAATTCTTTAATCAAAAAAGTTTTTCCGATTCTTCTCCTTCCATATACAACTAAGAATTCAGGTTTATTACTTTTAAGTATGTCATTTAATTTGTTTTGCTCTTCAATTCTTCCAATTATGTTCATTTATATTACTCCTTAATTACAATTAGATTATATTACTAGAATAGCCAAAAGTCAACTAAAATATGTAATTTTGGCTATTCTAAAGCACTTTTATGCATTAAAATAGCCAAAACCTTGCTTTTTTACTAGGTTTTGGCTATTTTAGTGATTTTTGTATAATAAAAACTATACTAATTGTATTTAATTAGTATAGTTTGTTTTTATAATATTGATTGAATTATTGTTGCTAAATCAATGAATAATTTATAGTTTTCATCATTTTCGTCATATAGATATGATCTTGTTTTCGGCTTTTCATACGGAATAAAAGCTAGTGCAGGAATTCCTAATTTTTCAGTTAGATACTCTTCAGCAAAATTATCAATAGTCTTTTTATTAATTACAACACCTAGTAAGTTTTGACCTAATTCCTTATGAGCTACTCCAGATTTTAGTGCTGTGTGAGCACTTAGCATATCCTCTTCACTAACAATAATTACATTTGCATCTTTCAAGTCTTTTGCAATTGACAAGAAGACATCTCCAGTTCCTGTTGGCATATCAACAAGTATATAATCTAAATCTTTACTCCAAGCGACTTGATATAAGAAATTAGATATCATTGTATATAATGAAGAGCCTTGCCAGTATATTGGTTTTTCGTATTCTGAGAAGAATTCAGTTGAAATTATTTCCATATTCCATTTTTTAAATGGATTAATTTTATTGAATTCACCAACTGATATTTCATCTTTAAACATAGCAAGCATTGTTGGTACGCTTGCACCATAGATATCAGCATCAATTATGCCAACCTTTTTCCCAATTTTGTTTAATGCATAAGCTAAATTGACAGTAATGAAAGTTTTACCAATACCACCTTTACCACCTGAAATAAGAATGAATTTTGTATTTTTGCCTGCAATTTTATCTGATTTTTTTGTTTCCTCAAAATTGATTTTTACACCGCTAAAGCCATGATCGATTTTCACAATCTTTGCAATTTGACGTTTTAAGATATTATCGTTGTTTAAATTGTTTTGACCAACTTCAATAACAAGTTCGATTACACCTTTTTCTTCATCATATTTCATTGATAATATTTTATTCTTTAGTTTTAAACCAGTGGAATAATCAATTAATTCTTCAATTTTTTGTTTTATTATTTCTTTTGATTCATTTAAATTTCCCATAAAATTATCCCTTAATGAAATGTGTAATAATGTAAATTAATTACAATAATTTAATATTTGATTGGAGTTTTAAACTCTAATTCATATGTTGATTTGTCAGTTAAGATATCAAATAGACGAGAAGATTTAAGTTCATATTCTAAAATATTAGGATAATTATCTAATTTACTTATGTTTGAAATAAGCATTTTTTTAGTATCTTTATCCAGCTTTGAGAGATATTTTTTCCCTTTTTCATTCATTCCTAATATTCTTAGATAAGTGAATATTTCCTTATCTTGTTCTTTTTGTTCTTTGTTTTCTAATAAAATATTAACGAAAATTCGATTTATTCTATTTAGATTATATCTCTTTGTTTGAACTAATTTTGTTAATTCATCATAATTGGTAGCTTTATTAATAAAAGATTGAATTCTATTTTCAATTCCTTCGTTTATTAAATGAATAGAATTAAAATATTCAATTGGATGAATTAGAAAATTATATTTTAATATTTCTAACATTCTCTCTTTTGCGATGTTCTCATTAATAAATAAATTTGAGCCAATCTTTTCATATTGAGCTGAAGGAATGTATTTATTAATATCATTTTTATTATTGAGTAAAGCTCTTATTTGACTTGCAGAAGCAATATCAATGTCATTTGTTATTTTAGTATCATAATAATTATTCTGAGTTCGTTTAATTGTATGAAGGTTAATATTTAAATTTAGTTCCTTTATTGCATTAATATAACCAATAGCAAGAGTGTTATTTGGCTTTGTATATTCATTAACATCATCCTTACAAACACCTAAATCTAGAAGAGCTTTGTTGATACTTGTGCTATAAGATAAACCATTATCTAGATGGTTTTTAAGATACATATTAAATGATGGATTATCTTTTAATGATGAATATTCCATTAATTTATTAATATCACCTATTTCGCTACCAAAGCAAAGATCAGTAATGTGAAAGGATGATAAAATGTTAATATTAAAAAGGCAAAATTTATCGCTTGAATTAATAGATAAATAATTTGGTAATTCTAAAACTAAGTCTATATTATTTTCTAAATATAATTTAGTTTTAGTGAATTTATCGATTAAACTAATTTCACCACGCATATTAAATGATGTAGTAGTTATTGCAATAACTAAATCATATTGATCTGTCGCTATAGCTTGTTCTATGAAATATTTATGACCATTATGAAATGGGTTAGCTTCTAATATTAGACCGAGTATTTTCATTTTTCCCTCATAAATTATGTGAATTATATTAATCTTTATAATATTCTTTTGCGATTAAACTAGCAAGTAAGCAATTGTTTTGTACTAGCTTGATATTTGATTCTAAGCTTTCTCCGTTTGTTTCTTTCACAATCTTAGCAAGTAGGAATGGAGTTATTTCTTTCCCAACAATGTGCTTATCTTCAGCTTCCTTTACTGCTTCATCAATTTTTTCATTGATTAAGGCTTCATCCATTTCGAATTCTTTTGGAATAGGATTTGTAACTAATACTCCACCATTTAAACCTAAATCCCATTTAGTTTTTAATAACTTACTAATCTCACCTGGATTATCGATTCTAACATCACATTCAAATGGTGAATGAGATGTATAGAAAGCAGGCAAAGTTTTAGTTTTATAGCCAATGACTAAGACACCTTTGGTTTCTAAATATTCTAATGTTTTGCCTAAATCAAGAATTGATTTTGCACCAGCACATACTACACATACATTTGTTTTTCCGAGTTCTTCAAGGTCACATGAAATATCCATAGTGATGTGAGCATTACGATGAACACCACCAATGCCACCAGTTGCAAAGATTTTAATTCCTGCAAGATTTGCTATAATCATGGTTGCTGAAACAGTAGTAGCACCATCTTTATTTAAAGATACTATATATGGAATATCTCTACGAGATGTTTTGATTACTTTAGGTCCCATTTTACCTAAATAATCTAATTCATCATCAGTTAGACCAACTTTAATTTTACCATTGATGATAGCAATAGTTGCTGGAACGCAGCCATTATCTCTTATTATCTTTTCACATGATTTTGCCGTCTCAACATTTTTTGGGTAAGGCATACCATGAGAAATGATAGTAGATTCTAATGCAACAACTGGAATATTGTTTTCTAATGCATGCTTAACTTCTTCATTTATTGATAAATAAGATTGATATTTTAAATTTTCTTTTTCCATTTTTATTTTCCTACCTAATTTATAAACTAATAAATTATTTGTCATTTATATTTTGATTATAGCATTTAAGAATAATATTTTCAAATATAACAACTATTGATTAAATTTGATGTCTAAATAATAGTGATAAAACACATTATATGATTTAAAATTATAAAGAAATGTGTTATAATCTTTATTAGAAGAGGTGTTAAAAATGAATAAAAACATTAATAATAAACCAATTGGTATTTTTGATTCTGGTATCGGTGGAGTTACCGTACTTGATAAAATTGTAGATAAATTTCCTAATGAAGATTATGTATATTTAGGCGATACAAGAAATTGCCCTTACGGAATAAAAACAAAGGAGCAAATCATGAGTTATGTTCGCCATGCTATTAGGTATTTAGAAAAACAGGATGTGAAGATGATTGTCATCGGATGTAATACTGCAACAGTTAATAGCTATGATGTAAAATCAAGTGTAGGAATAATGAGAATAATCGAGCCAACTGCAAAAGAAGCTTTAAAAATTAAGAAAGAAAAAGACAATGATGGAAAAATTATTGTTCTTGCAACTAATTATACAATTGATGCAAAAGGGTATGACCGTTTCTTAGGCGATGAAATGATTGGAGTTAGAAGCAGTGATTTCGTTACTATTGCAGAAGCGGGATTACAAAATAGTCCTGAATCATTAAAAGTATGTGAAGAAGTATTAAAGGAAGCTAAAGGCAAAGGTAAAGTAGTTATCCTTGGTTGTACTCATTTTGGTTTATTAGAAGATGATATTAGAAAAGTATTGGGTGATGATATCATTACTGTTGAAAGTAGTGCATGCATTGTCGGTAGTGTAAAAGAAGAACTTGATAGAATTGGCTATAATGAAAAGAATGAAACAGGAAAAAAAGGTCATATTTCAATCAGTGTAACAGGAAAAGCAAAAGATGTTCATATTGAATGGTTTAAAAAAGAATATGATGGCATCTTTGAAGTAGAAGATTAATAGTGAGGTATTCTTATGGGTCTTTTTTCAAGAAAAGGAAAGGTACAAACAAATATTGTTTATAAAGCGAATTCAATGGATGGTGCTATAGTACTACTTGATATGAACATTACTAATATAAGCATTGTCAATAATTTAAAGGAAAAATTACCTCAAGAGACAATATGCTATATTAATGATTTAGAATATGGTGAATATGAAGGACATGAACCTGCAGATATTAGATCAAGAATAAAGAAGATAATTGAATTTATTAAAAATAAAAATCCAAAGCTTCTTTATGTCATCAATAGTGTATATATTGAATATGGTGAAGAATTCTTTACTGATTTACCATTCCCAGTATTAAATATTGTTACTGACCTAGTGAATTATGTAAATGTAAATTATCCAAACAAGGATTTAGCATTCCTAGCTAATGATGGAATAATTGAAGCTAATCTTTATCAAAAATCAATTCATTATAATAGATTATATAATGCAAGATGTAATGCTTTAATTGATTGTGTAAATAATAAAATGATGAAGACAAAAGAATCTTTTAATGCAGTAAAAGATGTTTATTTAACACTTCAAAAGAAAGAATTCTCTATTATTGTTACACCTGAAATTAATTTACTTCTTTTATATACTGAATTTGGTGAATATTTTAAAGATGTTGAACTAGTAAGGACTGATAATGCAGTGATTGAATCAATTAGTAATGAATTAGAATTTAGAAGATTATTAAATAAAGATAATAAAGATGGAAGTACAGGTGTAGATTTATATTTATATTTAAATGCTAATCAATTCCAAGATGAAAATGCATTTAGAAAATTACTTGATTCTTCAATTGTTATAAAGACAGAAAATTATTCATTAAAAGAAAATAAATAATAAATAAATAATATATAAATAATAAATACTATATAATTATTTATAATTATTAAATTATATTAAAAAAAATAGGAGTATTATGAAATACATTTTATCAATTGACCAAGGTACAACAAGTTCAAGAGCAATTGTCTTTAATAAAAAAGGCGAGATTGTTGGTAGTGCAAGCCAAGAGTTTAAACAAATATACCCAAAGAGTGGTTGGGTTGAACATGATCCAAAAGATATTTTAGGTAGTACTTTAGCTGTAATTATGCAGGCAATAGTTAATGCTTCAATTGACTTCAAGTCAATAAGTGCTATTGGAATTACTAACCAAAGAGAAACAACAATTGTTTGGGATAAAATAACTGGTGAACCAGTTTATAATGCAATTGTATGGCAATGTAGAAGAACTAGTGAATATTGTGATGAATTAAAAGAACAAGGATATGATAAAGTTATTTATGATAAGACTGGACTTGTTTTAGATGCTTATTTTAGTGCTACTAAGATTAAATGGATATTAGATAATGTTGAAGGGGCAAGAAAGAAAGCTGATGAAGGAAGATTATTATTTGGAACAGTTGATACATATTTAATGTGGTGCTTATCTGGTAATAAGAATGGAAGTACTCATCATACTAGAATTCATGCAACAGATTATTCAAATGCTTCTCGTACAATGCTTTTTAATATTCATTCTCTAAAATGGGATGAAGAATTATTAAAATTATTTAATATCCCAGTATCAATGCTTCCTGAAGTTCATCCTTCATCATATGAATATGGTTATACAGATGAAAGTGCATATGGTTTTCGTATTCCTATTACAGGAGTTGTTGGAGATCAACAAGGTGCTTTATTTGGTCAATTATGTGTTAACGAAGGTGATATTAAAAATACTTATGGTACTGGATGCTTTATGCTACTTAATGCAGGTAAAAACAAAATTAAGTCTCATCATGGTTTAGTTACTACTTTAGGTGCTAGTATTGATAATGAACCTCCATATGTACTTGAAGGTAGTGTCTTTGTTGGTGGTGCAATTGTTCAATGGTTAAGAGATGAAATGAAATTAATTGATAAAGCCAGTGATTCTGAAAAATTGGCTTTAAAGGTTGAAGATACTAATGGAGTGTATATTATTCCTGCTTTTGTAGGTTTGGGTGCTCCATATTGGAAGAGTAATGTAAGAGGTATTATTACTGGTTTAACTCGAGGAACAAAAAAGAACCATTTAGTTAGAGCTTGTTTAGAAGCAATTTGCTATCAAGTATATGATATATATAAGGCAATGGAAAATGATTTGGGTAAAAAGATAACAACACTAAAAGTTGATGGTGGTGCTTGTGCTAATAATTTCTTAATGCAATTCCAAGCTGATATATTAAATGCATCTGTAGTAAGACCAAAAGTAATCGAAGTTACTGCACTTGGTGCTTGTTATTTAGCTGGCTTAAAAGTTGGATATTGGAAAAATATCGATGATATTAAAGCAAATGTGGAGATGGAAAAAACATTCGAGCCATTAATTAATGATGAAAAACGAGATGAATTAACTAAAGGTTGGAAAGAAGCAATGAATATGCTTTTAAAATAAAAATAGAATTATAAAAAAAATGAATGAATTAAAGAATTTAAAAGATTATTTTGTATCAAAAAACATAGATGAAATTATAAAATTAATAGATGATGAATGTAATTATAGATTCATGAATGATAATGCCTCTTTTGCAAATAATAATGCAAAGAATAAAGATGATTTCATTCTTCATTTAAAGGAATTGTTTACTTTAGAGATAATAGAGGTTAATAAATTATATCAATATGATGATAAACATTATTCTAATGATAAACATAAAGATTATACAAGAATCGCTATTTTTATCACTTTTAAAGGTGGTAAAGATATTTATGATAAAAAAGTAAACATCTTCTTTAAATTAAATAATGAAAAAATAATTGATATAGAAGAATATCTATTTAATGTTTTTAAATAGATATAAATTATAATAATATGATTATATGATAAAAAATAAAATGAGTTTTGAAGATGCATCAGCTAAAGCATTAAGTCATAATCTCCATCCTCAAGGAATTGGAGAATATAAAGAAAAAGTGATGCATAGTATTTTAAAAAATTATTATGAAGATGATTTGAATAAACAAGAAATCAAGATTGATCGCTTTTATTGTGATATCTTAAATGAAAATGGGATTATAGAAATTCAAACAGCCAATTTCAACATGTTAAGAGAAAAATTAAAAGTATTTCTTGAATCTTACGATGTTACAATTGTATATCCATTAGTTCATAATAAGTTCATTAATTGGGCAAATTCTAATGATGATTATATGCGAAAAAGTCCAAGACATGATTCAATTTTTAAAGCAAGTCGTGAGCTTTATAAGATTAAGATGTTTTTGAATAATCCTAAATTACATTTCATGTTTGTCTTTTGTGATATGATTGAACTTAAAAATTTAGATGGATGGAATAAAACAAAGAAAAAAGGTGCAAGTAGCATTGTGAAAATACCAAATAGAATTGAAAAAGAAGTTTATTTGCATCATATCGATGAAATGAAAGAATATATCAATAATAATGGTAGTGAATTTAGTGCCAGTGAATTTGCGAAAATGAATAAAGTAAGTTTGCGGATTGCTCAATTAACTCTTAATATATTAAAACATGTAAATGCTGTGAGTGTTGAAAGAATTGAGAAAAGAAAATATATTTATAAAATTAATCATAGTGATTAATTATATTATTAGGAGATGAATAAAAAATGGAAGAAAATATGAAAATAGAAAAAATTGTTTCTTGGAATGTTAATGGATTACGAGCTGTAATTGGTAAAGAATTCTTTAAAATTATGGATAATTTCAATGCACAAATTGTTTGTATTCAAGAAACTAAAATGCAAGAAGATCAAATTACATTTTTAGATGATAATCATAAATATAATGATTATTATTTTTATTCATCTAGCGCTATTAAAAAAGGTTATTCTGGTACAGCTATATTTACTAAAATTGAACCATTAAGTGTTAAATATGGACTTGATGATGGTAAATATAATGATGAAGGAAGAATAATAACATTAGAATTTGATAAATTTTATTTGGTTAATATGTATGTACCTAATGCCAGAGAAGGTTTAGTTAGAATTGATTATCGTCTTGAATATGAAGATGATATTAGGTCATATCTAAGTGAACTTAAGAAAACAAAGAATGTTATTGTATGTGGTGATTTGAATGTTGCTCATAATGAGATTGATTTAAAGAATCCACAAAGTAATATTGGTAATCCAGGTTTTAGTTATGAAGAACGTGATGCCTTTGGTAAATTATTAAATAGTGGTTATATTGATACATTTAGACATTTATATCCAGATAAAGTTAAATATAGTTGGTGGAGTTATCGCTTTAATGCGAGAACGAAAGGAATTGGTTGGAGAATAGATTATTTTCTTGTGAATAATGAATTTATTGATGCGGTTAAGGATAGTGAAATATATGATGATATTTATGGTAGTGACCACTGTCCTGTTGCTATTATTTTAAAATAATAATTATTAGGTGTTTATTATGAATAATATAGATAATAAAAAACTACAAAAATTATATGAACTCATAAATAAAAGCAATCGTATTGTTTTCTTTGGTGGTGCTGGTGTTTCAACTGCATCTGGTATTCCAGATTTTAGAGGTGCTAACGGTTTATATTCTTATACTCCTGAAGAGATAATAAGTCATTCTTTCTTTGTGAGAAATCCTAAAATGTTCTATGATTTCTATCTTGATAAAATGGTATATCATGATGCTTTGCCTAATGCTTGTCATAAGTTACTAGCAAAATTAGAAGAAGATGGTAAATTATTATCTATTGTGACTCAAAATATTGATGGCTTACATCAAGAAGCTGGAAGTAAAAAGGTTAGAGAATTGCATGGATCTATTAAAAGAAATTATTGCATGAAATGTCATAAATTCTATACATTAGAAGAACTAGAAAGTAGTTTAAAAGATGGAGTTCCAAGATGTAGTTGTGGTGGGATTATAAAGCCTGATGTTGTTTTATATGAAGAACCACTAGATAATGATACAATGTATGAAGCAGTTGATGATATTAGACGTGCTGATTTATTAATTGTAGCAGGAACTAGTTTAGTTGTTTATCCTGCTGCTGGATTTATCAGATATTTTAATGGTGATAATATTGTCGTTATTAATCTTGGTAGAGCTAATGAAAATGCCTTCTATGGATTAAATAAAGATATATTATATATTGATGGTAGAGTTGAAGAATATTTAAATATTGGTAATTTAAATAATTTGAAATAAGGTATATTAAAAAAGATGAAATGGTGGATGTATGAGCAGCAAGGAATTAAAAGATATTGAAAGAAGCTTGATAAAGAAATTTAGAGGAGAAATTTGGGCTAAGTTTGTTCAAGCAGTTGATGATTATAAGTTAATTAATGAAGGTGACAAGGTTGCTGTTTGTATGTCTGGTGGTAAAGATTCATTCTTAATGGCTAAACTTTTTCAAGAATTGAAAAAGCATTGGCTTGTAAAATTTGATCTTGTTTTTTTGTGCATGAATCCTGGCTATAATGAAGTTAATAAAAGTAAAATTATTGAAAATGCCAATTACTTAGATATCCCACTTGAAATGTTTGAAACATCAATATTTGATAGTGTTAATAACATTGAAGATTCACCTTGTTATATTTGTGCAAGAATGAGAAGAGGATATTTATATCGTGAAGCCAAGAAGAGAGGATGCAATAAAATTGCATTAGGTCATCATTTTGATGATGTAATTGAAACTACTTTAATGAGTATGCTTTATGGTAGTCAAGTTCAGACTATGGTACCAAAGATTATTAGTTCTAATGTAAGTGGAATGGAATTAATTAGACCAATGATAAAAATCAAAGAAGAAGATATCATTAGATGGTCTAATTATAATGGACTTGAATTTATTAATTGTGCTTGCAAGATGACTGAGAAAAAGCTTGATGAAGATAAAGATCAAGGTAAAAGAAAAGAAATCAAGAATTTGATTAAAAAATTAAAAGAAGTATATCCTATTGTTGATATTAATATTTTTAAATCAATGGAAAATGTTAATTTAAATATGGTATTAGGATATAAAGATGATAATACGAAATATAATTTTTTAGATATTTATAATGCAAATAAAAACATTAGTGATTATAATTATAATGATGCTTTATCTAGACAAATCGCTTTAATTGGCTTAGAAAAGCAAGAAAAGATTAAAAATAGTAAAGTCTTAATTTTTGGTCTTGGTGGTGTTGGTAGTTATGCTTTAGAAGCAATAGTAAGAAGTGGTGTTGGTGAAGTTGGGATTGTTGACAACGATTGTTTAAGTGTTAGCAATCTTAATAGACAATTAATTGCTACACTTCCTAATATTGGCAAGAAAAAGATTGATGTTTGTGAAGATAGAATTAAATCAATTAATCCAAACTGCATTGTGAAAAAATGGGATAATTTTGTATTAAATAATAGTAATGAAATCTTTGACTTTAAATATTATGATTATGTCATTGATTGTATAGATACTGTTTCAGGGAAAATTGATATTATTACTTCGTGCACTAATTTAGGTGTTAAAGTTATATCATCAATGGGAACAGCAAGAAAAATGGATCCTACAAAATTAGAAATAACTGATATTTATAAGACTCAAAATTGCCCTCTTGCTAAGGTTATGAGACATGAACTAAAGAAAAGAGGAGTTAAAGAATTAAAGGTAGTTTATTCAAAAGAAGATCCAATCATTAACGAAGATACTCAAGTATTGGGTAGTGTAAGCTTTGTACCAAGTGTTGCAGGGTTATATATAGCAAGTTATGTTATAAATGATATTGTGAAGTAAAGGAAGAAAAATGATTAATTTAGTATTATTTGAACCTGAGATTCCTCAAAATACAGGTAATATTATGAGAACATGTGTAGGTACTAATACACATCTACATTTAATTGAACCACTAGGATTTAGACTTGATGAACATCATATTAAGAGAAGTGGTGTTAATTATATTAAGTATTTAAAATATGATGTCTATATGGATTTTGATGATTTCATTGAAAAAAGAATTAAAAGTAATCCTAATGCGAGAATGTTCTTTTTAACAAGATATGGTAGACATCATCTTCATGAAGTTGATTGTCATAATAAAGATTTAGATTATTATTTTATTTTAGGAAAAGAATCTACTGGAATACCTAAAGACATATTGAAAGATTATTTAGATACTTGCATTAGACTTCCTATGACAGATA
Organism: Bacilli bacterium; assembly: GCA_017450215.1. Taxonomy (GTDB): domain Bacteria; phylum Bacillota_I; class Bacilli_A; order ML615J-28; family CAG-698; genus RGIG3506. Next base: position 92,670 of record JAFSVH010000087.1, read on the forward strand.
AAGTAAGAGCACTGAATGTAAGTAATGTTGCTGCTATAATGGTATATGAAGCATTAAGGCAACAAGGCTTCCCAGGTTTATATGAATATGAACCTAGTGCTGATAAAGAAGGCTTTAAAGGTGAAGATTACCTTGAAAGATAAGTCCTAGTAGCTCAGTTGGATAGAGCGATAGCCTCCTAAGCTGTAGGTCGGGGGTTCAATTCCCTTCTAGGACGCCATATTAGTTGTACTATATTGATACCAAGAAAAATATCAATATTTGTAATAAAATTGGGTAAAATCGGTGTATTTTGCCCTTTTTTTATGCTTTTATAGTAAAAATGATGAGAAATATAGGATAAAAATCTTAAAAAAAGTTGATCATCAATAAATTTTTACACGATTACAATTGATTTTACACGTTTTACACGATTTGAAGACAATTTTACACGATTTTACACGATTTAAAAAAGAACCTTTTAGAGGTTCGTGAACGATTTGGGGGGTTCGTAAACGATTTGAGGGTTCGTGAACGATTAGGGGGTTCGTGAACGATTTCAGATTTTCATGCATTTTTTATCATTTACTAGTCTAAAAAATGTTCCTCTAGATACTCCTATTATTTTAGCAGCTTCTATGTTGGTAAGTTGATGATTTATATATTGGGTTAGAATCTCATCGGTGTTAGGTGGGGTGACCGCTCTAGGTCTTCCAAACTTAACACCTTTTTCTTTTGCTATTCTTATTCCTTCCATCTGTCTTTCTCTTATGTTGTTCCTCTCATTCTCCGCAACAAAGCTTAATACTTGTAAAACAATATCACTTATAAACTTACCGACTAGATTCTTGCCTTCTATTCTAGTATCCAAAAGGGGCATATCTAATACTTTAATATCAGCACCTATTGTTTTTGTGATTCTTGTCCATTCTTCTAATATCATATGATAATTTCTACCTAAACGATCTATTGACTTAATAATCAGTAGGTCGTCTTTTTTTATTTTCTTTATTAATCTTTGGTAATTAGTTCTATTAAAGTCTTTCCCTGATTCTTTGTCTATATAAATGTACTTGTCTTCAATATTAAGAGTTTTAATCTCTTCATATTGCCTGTCTATTTTTTGTTGTTTCGTGGAAACACGTATGTATGCATATATCATTGAATTAATACCTCCGCTCTCATATATAGCCATAAAAGAAAAAATTATTCAAGCAAAACAGGTATAAAAAAAGAAGCATCAAAGAAGATATAAAAATGTATACCTTTTGATACTTCGTTATTTCTTTTATTATACCATGATTTTTATGAAAATTCCACGAAAAAATTGAATAATAAGCTAATTTTGAAATTTTTTGATATAACTTCAATCATTCTAATTAACCATACAATTTTAGACTAACAAGATTGTGTAATCTTAAAAAGAGGTAATTAGAACATGGATTTTATTAGATCACCATTAAATTATACTGGAAATAAATTTAGGATTTTAGATCAAATAGTTCCTTTATTTCCAAAAAAAATATCATGTATGATTGATCTGTTCTGTGGTGGAGCTACTGTAGGATTGAATGTAAAAGCGAATAAAATAATTTTTGTTGATTCAAATGAGCATATCATCAATTTGTTGGTCTATTTATCAAAGCATTCTTTCGAATCAGTACTTTGTTCTTTTGAAAACATTATTAATAAATATAATCTTTCTTATTCATATAAGTACGGATATAAAAAATATAGAGATTATTCAAAAAATAAAAATGATAATAATGGATTAAAAGAATACAATAATAAAGGCTTTTACCTGCTTCGTGATGACTATAATTCTTTGATAGATAAGAATACAGATGAAGCCAATGCTATGCTTTATATATTAATGGTATATGCATTTAATAATGATATACGATTTAATTCGGATGGTGATTTTAATCTTCCAGTTGGAAAAACGGATTTAAATCGAATGAATGTAAATAAAATACGACAATATATAGATAGAATTAAAAGTATTAATGCAGAGTTTGTTTGTACTGACTTTACAAGTGATGATTTTCAATTATTGGTCAAAAAAGCTGACTTCATATATATGGATCCACCATATTTATTGGGTGATGCTGTATACAATTCTTGTTGGAACAATGAAATGGAGCATAAATTATTAGATTTCATTGATTATATTAGAAATGAAAAAATTGATTTTGCCTTATCAAATGTTATGACAAAAATTGGAAAAACAAACGAGCCACTTTCCTATTGGGTTTATAAAAATAAAGATTATTTAAAAGTAAATCACATTAAATATAATTATCGCAGCTCAAGTTATAACAAAATAATGCGCGATGCAAAAGAAGATGAAGTACTCATTTGTAATAAGAGGTATCGCCATGAAAATTAATAATAGACGATACATAGGATGTAAAACGAAATTATTAGACTTCATTTATGATTCAGTTGAAAGATACAACATTTCTAAAGACTCGGTATTTGCTGATATTTTTGCAGGAACGGGAGTTGTAGCTTATAGATTTGCTTTAGAAGGATATAAAACAATTTTAAATGATACTTTATTTTCAAATTATGTGATTTATAAAACTATTTTTAATAATGAAATAATGAGAATAGATTTGTTGAAAAACGAAATAAATTATTTTAATTCAATAGATAGTGATTCATTAAAAGCAAATTATTTTTCAAACACTTATGGTGGAAAATACTATTCTTTTGATAATGCCAAAAAAATAGGATTTATAAGAGATTACATTGAAGAAAACAAACAAAAGTATAATGAAAGGGAATATTACTATTTAATTACCTGTTTATTATATGCATGCGATAAAATTGCAAATACAGTTGGACATTTTGAATCATATCTACATAGTGCTCCTAAAGGAGAAAAACTTATGTTAGAAGAGTTTGAGATGAATAGCAATCTTCCTGAATCTTATATATATAACGAAGATGCTAATAATCTTGCAAAAAAAATAAATGCAGATATTGTATATATTGATCCTCCTTACAATGCTAGACAATATGTGAATTTTTATCATGTTTTAGAAAATTTAGCAAGGTGGAATAAGCCGACTGAATTTGAAGGAAAATCAATGAAATTTAAACGAGACAATCTTAAAAGTGATTATTGTAGAAGTAAAGCACCTTTATTGTTTGAGGATTTAATTCAATCACTAAAATGTAAATTAATTGTTGTCTCATATAATAATACATACAATGCAAAAAGTGTATCCTCTAATAATACAATTAGTGAAGATCAAATAATTGAAATATTAAGTAAAAAAGGAAATGTAACTATTAAGACAATTGATTATAGTGCATTTAATGCTGGCAAAACAGATTTAAAAAATCACAAAGAATATTTGTATATATGTGAGGTATTTTAATGACAATACTTGAATACTATATTAAACAACAATCCATTGATATTTGGTATGAAAAGTTCATTAGTAGTTCAAATAAACAAAGTGGAAAATCATTTAGTTATGTTAATACTAACTATAGAAATTTACTTTCATTTTTAATTCAATTTGATCGATTTAGATCAAAAGTAGGAATTGAACGAAAAGATTGGAATGACAAATTGCCTGGTGGACAAGAATTAGACAAACATAGAATATCTAATTTGATTTTGTCGGGATTTATTCGAAAGGAAGACACTTATTATTACTATACACCAAAAGGTGTTGCTGCTTTGGATTTAATAGATAAAAACTATGGTGATTCCATAAAATGGATATTATTATACTTACTTCTTTTAGATTATAAAAGTGAAAATAGAAACTGCGATATTATTCACACTACAAAAGATCTTTTTTCAAAGTTACAATCAATTGGTTATACAAATGAATGTATATTAAATAGTCTAAGAAAAATAATAAAAGTAACTGATAAAATAAAACTTTTTAACGAAGATATATTTTGGTTGATCTCGTTTGTTAATGATGAAGATTTTATTAAAATGTATAAGAATAGTAGCGAACAAGAAAAAAACGATTTGAAAGAATTTGTAATTAATCGTTCAAAAGACGAACATAGTACTGATTTGATAGCACACAAATACACACCTGGTGGAATTTATAGTGGAATAATGTTTAGGGAAGATGTTAAGGTATTTTATTATACATATAAAATAATTGGAATACTTTCAGAGCCATTTGATTCATTTATTAATGAAATAATAAAAGTATATTGTGAAGATTTTTGTTCAGAAAATGACGCTGATATAATAAAAGAATTCATTAGCAGTCATAAAAGTATTTATATTAAAGTTAAACAAGAATTATTAATGGGGGTAAAGTAAAATGCCAAATGTAAGACCTGATAGATTTGAATTATTAAGATTTTTTAAATATGCTCCAAATACCCAATTTGTAATCCCTGTATATCAAAGAAATTATATATGGACTGCCAAAAAACAAGTAAGAAAATACTTAGATGATTATAAAGCTGTATTAAGTGGTGAGCGTGTAAAACATTTTATTGGTATTATAATGTACTTACAAATACAAAGAAGCATTGGATTTTTTGAATTTTCTGTAGTTGATGGTCAGCAGAGATTTGTAACCACATTTTTGATGCTATATGCTTTAAAGAAAATTGCTATGGAAGCTGGTAATCTTACTTTCGCGACTCAAATTAATGATTTATATTTAACAAATCAATATGCGAAAAATTATAATGATAAACTAAAATTAAAACCATTGGTATCTGATGATGATGTATTCAGCAAAATAATAAAAGATGATCTACAGAATTTAACAAAAGAAGAAAAAAAGTCGAATGTTTATATTAATTATATTACTGTAAAAAAATATTTAAAAGAACTATATGGACATTTTCAACTAGAACAAATGTTAGAAGCTTTTGATAAGTTTTATTTTGTTGCAATTCCATTAGATAGTAGTGAAGATGATGCTCAAAAGATTTTTGAAACCATAAATTCTGCTGGTGCTGCATTGACAAAATCAGACTTAATTCGAAATTATATTTTGATGAATATGCAGAGCTATGAGCAAGATAGATTATACAAGGAATATTGGTATCCTATGGAAAAATCTTTTGCTAGTTCTGGAAAAATAGAAAATTTCTTTAGAATGTTTTTGGCTAATAGAAATTACAATCTAAGTAATATGGAAGACATTTATGATGTTTTTCAAATTTGGTTTGATAAAAACAGATCAAATTATGGAATAGAACAGTCTTTAAAAACAATTTGTAAATATGCAAAATATTATAATGATTTATTTATTAAAGAAAAGGTTGAAATTGCTCCAGAAATAGATGTTGCTTTAAAAGAATTCAAAAAAAATGCAATAGAACCTACTGCTCCTTTGTTAATGGAAATTTATAATCTATACGATAGTAAAGATGATAAGAACGACCGCCTTGTTTCAGCTATGGAATTTGCAAAGATTATTAATTTATTTAATATTTATAATGTTAGAAGAAATATTTGCAATCAAAGAACTGGTATATTAACTCGTATAGTTCCATTAATGTTGAAGTATGTTCTTGATAATTGCGATGGTGTCTATTCAAAGATTTATGAACATTGTGTTCGTTATCTAGTAGACAATTCAAAAGGCAAGCAATCATTTATGCCAGATGATGAATATTTGAAATTAAATTTATCTGGTGCTAATGCTTATAGTTTGAGAAATTATGTAAAAACTATATTTGAAAAGATAGAGTCATATAATAATCCTGCAGTAATTGATTTTTCAAATTTAAGTATAGAACACTTAATGCCACAGACTCCAACGGATGAGTGGCTTAAAACTTTGAATATAAAAAAGGAAGACTACGAATTTAATGTTCATAGACTTGGTAATTTAACTCTTGCTACGTCAGTAGATAATAGTAAAATGTCAAATAATCCATTTGAATATAAAAAGCAAGTTCTTCAAAATACATCTCATTTAAAAATGAATATGGAGATAATTAACAAACCAACGTGGGGAATAAAAGAAATAGAGGAAAGAACTGCATATTTAATTCAAAAAATATGCGATTTATATCCATATGTTTCAGTTGGAGAGCAAACTGTTAATCATTATAATGTTTATTTAAAGAATGATAATTCTGACATATCTGCATTTTTGTTTTCGGATGAAACAATTGAAATTCAAGAGGGTAGCATAATAAAATGCTCATATAATAATTTCATTAGGGACTTGGTTGAAGATGGAATAATAAAGGAATCGGGAGAAAAATACGAATTTTTGCAACCATATTCATTTAGTAATATTGAAGAAGCAACAAATACAATGGCACCCGATATTACAAATTGCTGGGAATCATGGGTAGACTATAATAAACAACCATTAAGTCTTGAATTAAGAGCAAAGTTGCTAAATTCTAAAGCAAAAAAATAGAGGACTAATGATGATGACAAAAGGATTTATTTATATTTTAACTAATCCATCTTTCGAAGGTCATGATTGGGTGAAAATAGGCTACACAAAGAATGTGGAAAAAAGAAGAAAGGATTTGTCCACTACCGCATTACCTTTTGAATATGAGATATACGCATATTATGAATTACCAGAAGGAGTTGAACTAGCAGATAAAGCTGTTCATAATCTTATCCAACAATTGAATCCAGGCATTAGATTAAATCCCAATAGGGAATTCTTTGATATGAAACCAGAAGATGCATATAATTTATTAAATTGTATTGCTAAAATTAATGGTAAGGAACTAGTTAATGGACCTGGTAGAATAGAATATGAAAAAACTTTACAAATAAAAACAAAAGATTCGCCCAAAAAATATCCTAAAATGGATTGGCTAATGGAACAGGGAGTAATTAAGCCAGGTGATGACATTTATGTCGTAAACCATCCGGAAGATGTTGCAACTATAATTGATGCTGATACTGTGGAATATAATGGCGATAAATTATCTTTTAATCAATTTGGATGTAAAGTTACTGGATGGAGTGCTATACAGACATATGCATTAATGAAAAAGGTTGGTTGCAGCGAAACACTTCATGAATTAAGATTGGCAAAAATGCAGGAAGTTAATTGGAAAGGTTAATAATATTATTATATCGATAGCACTAGAGATAATATCAAAGGTGCTTTTTGTATATTAGGGAGGTGATGATATGTTAAAATAAATAAAATATTATCTTTTCTTATTAGGAGGTGATTAAGTGTTAGGAAAAGAACAATATTTGAAATTGCAAGAATTAAAAGAATTGGGATTATCAAAACTAAAAGTATCTGAAAAACTAAATCTTTCATATAAGACTGTTTGTAATTGGTGGGATAAGGACGAATCATATTTTGAATCTTTTGAAAAAGAACATGAGTTTATGCTTGATAATTATCGTCAATACATTATTGAGATATTAAAAATAAGTCCTCAAATTCATAATACAGTAATATTAAGAAGGATTAAAGATGACTTTAAAGATTTTGATGTTCCAAAGCAAACATTTTTTAGGTACATTAAAAAACTGAGAGAACAATCTGGTTTAATTAAACCACCTAGAAAGTTTCAAATTAGAGAACAAACAGAACCAGGATATGAAGGACAAGTTGATTTTGGTCAGTATGTTATGCAAACGGCATACAAGAAGAACATAAGAATATATTTCTTTTGTATGACATTATCATATTCCAGAATGAAGTTTGCTTGTTTTAGTGTAGAACCATTTGATGCTAGAATGGTAGTAGATGCTCACATTGCCGCATTCAAGTACTTTGGTGGAAGACCGCAAATGCTAGTATATGACCAAGACAAAACAATGGTAGTATCAGAGAATTTAGGAGAAGTAGTATTTGTTAAAGAATTTGAAGATTTTATCAAACAAACAGGATTTTCAATTTATCTATGTAAAGGTTATGATCCATCTACTAAAGGTAAGATTGAAAAAACTGTAGACTTTGTTAAACATCAGTTTTTAGATGGAAGAATCTATTATGGCCTTGATAGACTTAATTGTGAATTTATTGATTGGTTAGATCGTGAAGGAAATGGATTAATTAATGACACAATAAAGAAAGTTCCACGAGATATGTTTAAGCATGAATATCCAAAACTTCAAAAGTTTTATGAAATTAAAAATGATGATATTGTGGTTCATACTGTTTATCATGATACTGTTGAATATAAGGATAATCTGTATAAGCTTCCTCAAGCATTAGTTGATGAAGGAGATAGAATTAGAATTGAAAAGTACGACGATGATTTACTATTTTACCATGCATTAACAAGTGAACTATTGTGTAAACATAAGATAGTTGGTGGAATGGGTAATATTGTAACACTAAAAGATGAGAAAATAGTTAATGATACAGTAGAAGAAGTATTATTAAAAGATTTCAAAGATAGTGATGTAGCGATTAAGTTTATTAAAAGAATGAGAGAACAAAAACCAAGATATGTATATCCTCAGTGTAGAAGGCTCCAAAGTATGAGAAAGTATTATTCTGATAAGGCGATAATAGATGCAATGGAATATTGTGTTAGTGTTGACACATGTACGATATTTGAATTATCTAGTTATCTAATTTATAAAATGGGAGATACAATAGCTAAGAAGTTTATAACTACACATGTTATAAGACATTATAAGGATAGAGCAGAAGAGATTAGAAAGGAGTTAATTAATAATGGCTGATAATATTGAAATACAAGCACTTGCTAGAGTACTTAATTTACAAAACATAGCTAATGGTAATATTGATCTAAATAATGAAAGAATATCAAATAAAGATTATTTATATCAGATTTTACTTGAAGAAGTAAATATTAGAAATAAAAACAAGTTAATGGATATTAGAAAAATGGCTAAGCTTCCTAATAAGGTATTTGATGAAACAAGAATAACTGAAGGATTAAAGTGGCAATTATCTAAACTTAAAGAATTTGATTTTAAATTAAACAAACAAAACATATTTATTGTTGGGGACTGTGCAACAGGAAAAACTTCTCTTGCAACACTATTAGGCAATAAAGCACTTGACAAAGGTGCTAAAGTATCTTACATTACTTATGATGATTTAGTTATTGAATCTAAAATAAAGAAAAGAGTATGGAATCATATTTTAGAATCTGATGTACTAATACTAGATGATGTGTTTTATTTACCACCAACTGAAGAAGAACTAATTCAAATATATAAGGTTTTAATGTTTTTACAAGAAACAAGGAGTATTATTGTAATTACTAATAGAAGCTTATCTAGTTGGAAAGATATGAAGGTAGATACACATTTAATTGAGACATTGCAAAAAAGACTGATGCAGAACGCTCAAATAATTACACTTGGCTAAAGAGTAGTAGGTTCATCAGTTGCCATAAAGATAACCTCCTTTGTGATAAGTGATGAGTTTAATATTTGACTGTTAGGAACTCGTAGGAGTGTATAAAAATTCTCAAAAATTACCAATTAATTAGCAAAATTTGAGAATATTTTATAAAAAAGGGGTAGGGGGGTCTAAATCTCTGTACCTTTTTACCCGGGCATCGGCCTGGGGTTTCGTGCGAATTTTTTTGAGTTCAAACTGTGAAAATAGTATTATCGTAACAATTCCATTCAATTGGATTAATGTGGTTGGTAATAAAGTTGGTAATAAGGTTGGTAATAAAGTTCTAGGGAAAGATGAAAAGGCAGACTTGACCGAAAACAGAAAGAAAATAATAAGTGAAATTAGAAACAACCCTAATATCACAAAAGAACAATTATCGATGATTATAGGAATTAGCACAACAGCTATTGATAAGAATTTAGAATACTTAAAAGTGCATAATTATATTGAAAGAGTAGGCTCTAAGAAAACAGGATATTGGAAAGTAAAATAAAAAAGATTGATCTGATAGAATAATACATAGTGACTATTTCACTTATGAAATTTACAATTAAAGAAGGAGGTGTTGTTTTACGAAGAATAAATATGGAAAAAACAATTTTATAATTGCTATAATATCTATATTTTTGATTCTTATTAGTTTTATTTGGATGTTTACATATGAGCCTCCTAAAATGGAATCATTAAAAACAACAACCGGTATCATTAAAGAATACGAACAAAAAGACAAAAAATGGTATTCAAAATTACTTGGTAATGAAGATGTGCCACGTTTCAGTATAAAATTAGTTAATGGTGAATTTTATAAGGCAACAGGAATAATGTATGATAATATTAATCATGAGTTATTTGATGTAATTGAGTCGGGAAAAGAAATCAAAATTACATACATTGATGGTGGCTTTTGGTCGCAAAATGATATTATGCAAATAGAATATGAAGGTATCAGTTATCTTAAGGTTGATGATATTATAGAAGACATGAAGAAAAGTGATAGAATTAGTAAAATAATATGTTCTTGTATTATTGTAATCACAACAGTTTTATCTTTTTCGTTGTTTATATTAAATTATAAAAAATATCGGGGTGCAAAAAATTCACACGATTATAAGTAGGGGTGTTAAAATTGTATTAAAACATTTCTACTTAGACATATAAAAATAATTGCATTGATACTATAGCAAATGTTATTTGCTTTTGTATCAATGTTTTTTTATAAAAAACTATATCAATTACAAGATATAATATCATTATTATAACACTTTTATAAAATTCGGCAATATTATAAAATTGCAGAAACATATTGAAATATTGGAATTATTTATGATATAATGATGCTACAAAGGAATGTGATATTATGAATAAAAATGAAGTTACATTTGACAAAAGATATTATGATATTAAAGAACTACTATCAATGGGATTTAGTTATTATAAAATAAAGAATCTTGTAGATATAGGCATATTTAATAAACTTAGTAAATCACTTTATGAAAATAATAATTATCAAGGTAATATTAATGATTTTGAAACTGTATGTGCTTATGTTCATCAAGGTGTTGTTTGTATGCTTTCTGCTGCAAGATTTTATAATCTCACTAATTATATTCCTGATTCAGTCGATATTGCGATAGATAGGAAGATGAAAATATCTAGTTATCCTGCTTCACCATCTATAAATGTTTGGTATTTTAGTAATGAGCGCTATGAGGAAGAAGTAATTACAGTAGATAAAGAAAGGCAATTTAAAATCTATAGTATTGAAAAAACCGTTATTGATATTATTTATTATCGTAATCGTGTAGGAATAGAGGAAACTAAAGAAGTGCTGAACAATTATCTAAAAAGGAGCGATAGAGATCTTATTAAACTACATAAACTTGCAAGTAAGCTTGGTTGCATAAAAATACTTAAGACATATTTAGAGGTATTAGTATGATTAGTGCTGATTCAGTCAAGAATAGACTATATAATAAAGCTAAAGCAACAGGTAAAAAGGAATATAGTTAAATTTCCGGAAGATTTAATGTTTCAATTGACAATATCCGAATATAATAAAATCTTGATGTCACAAAATGTGACATCAAACTGGTTATTGGAAGGTTTTAAAATAATGAAAGATCTAGTAGATGTAACTAGTTTTGATACTTTGCAAAGAATTAAATCTTTCTTCATAAGTGATAATGAAATTACATTCCATGAATATTGTGATAAATTTTAAGAATTATAATATTTTTGATTAATTATTTAAGATACTAGAGAGCATCTAGTATCTTTTAATTTCCTTTTAATTTTAAATTTGTTATAATCTAAATATAAATATTTTGTTTAATAGCTTTATTTTTAGAGGCTAAAATTGGCTGTGTGAAATCTAGCTATTAGAAATGCTTAGGTGATATATGAAGAGATTATTAAGTTCTATTTTTGTTTTATTAATGTTATTTTTAGTTGTTGGTTGTGATAACCATAATAACCAAGTTGTATATTATAACGTTACAGTTAATTTGATGGATGATGTTGATGATCCAACAATTCTTATGCAAAAGGTTTTAAGTGGTAATAAAGCAGTAGAACCAGAAGTTCCTTTGATTCCTCATATGAAGTGTTTAGGCTTTTATGATGGTGATACATTATGGGACTTTGAAAATGATTTAGTTACTAAAGACTTAGAATTAATTGCGAAATGGGAAGAAGGTATTCAAGATTACGAAGAAGCTGAAGAATTGATTGCTGCAATTGACACTAAAGATTTTGAATCAATTAAGTTAGCTAGAAATAAATATGATAGCTTGGCAGATGATGTGAAGAAATATGTATCAAATTATCGTAATCTTTATAGAGCTGAGATTGAATATTATAACGTAGAAGTTGAAAAAGCTGATACTGTAGAGAGATTATATGAAATTATTGACTTGATTAAAGATTATCCTTCAGATACTTTACTTCGTATGGGAAAGAATGTACAAATTCCATTTAATAAATTGTTTGAACTTTACTATGGAGAAAAGATTAGTAATGCTAATGATGATCAACAAAATGTAATTAAAGCTATTGCTAATGCCTTTCTTTATAAAGGTGTTTATAATCAATATGACCAAACGAGAAGAGTTGCTGGCTCTAGTCCATATGATGCAAGTATTTACGATACTTTGTATTTAGATTGTAGTGCATATATTTATAGTGTTTATACATATGCATTTGGTACTTCGCATCATTTACAGCTTAATACAGCGATGAATGATAATTATGCTAGTAGTCATATTGGTACTAGTGAAATTGTATATTATGTTGATGTTAGAGATTATCCTGATGAGAAGAGTCAAAAAGCATTGCTTTCTGAAATCTATAGTAATTTACAAGTTGGTGACTGTATTAATTATCGACATGGTACTTCATCTGGTACTGCTGGTCACATTGTAATGTATATTGGTAATGATACTATTATTCATTCAACTGGAGATGATATGAGCGCTAATGAATATTCAAGTAATCCTGAATTATTCCAAGAAATGCAAACAAACAAGGAAAAGGTCGATGGAACTGTATTTACATTTTCTGCTCAAGATATGTTTGTAAATGATTCTAGTCATAGATATTTGTTTAAAAAAACAGCATCAGATTCTGTTTGGACATTTGCGATAATTAGACCACTTGCTAATAGTACTAAGATGAAAATTACTGATAAAGCATTATCTAATTATCTACTTAGTGATGTTGATATTTATAAGACATCAAGTGCTGGTTCTAGAACTAGTGTGAAAAGAGGACAAGAAGTTACTTTTACTTTGACTTTTGTCAATCATAGCAATGTTGATATTGAGAATGTTCCTGTATATAAAGATTTAGGAAATAATTCATATGATTTTATTAGTACTAGTGATAATGGTATTTATATTGAAAATGCTGGGGTATTTCATCTTATAAATATTAAGGCTAATGAAACTAAAGAGATTACTTATACTGTGAGAGTCAAAGAAACAGCTTCAGGAACAATATCTGAAGGAGATACATATGTTCATAATATTGTAATACCTAAGATTACAAATACTGTATGTACTGATTTTGATCATAAAGAATTTACTAGAATTGCTACTGAATTACTTAATACTAAACAATACAATTCAACATTAGAATTGATTGAAGATAGTTATAAGCAAATGGGTATTGAGATTGGTGATTTGTTTGATTTGTCTTTAGAAGATGAAGCATTTATCAATGGAATTGATTATCGAGTATCTGATTTACGTAAAGGTACAAAGGTAAAGAGGTTGCAACAAAACACAATTGAGATTGGTGATATATTGTGCACATATAATCAAAAGACTGGTGAATATACTAATTATTTATATATTAGAGAAGATTTATTAGTTAAGATTGTTGATGGAAGAGTTAGTAAAACCTCGGTTCCATCAGGTGTACAATTTATCTTAGATAAGTTCTTTGCTTTCTCTAAGTGGGAGGTAATGAGACCAACAATAATTAAGAAATAAAATTCTTTTTCTTACAAAAACGACTCAACTCAATAATGAACTGGGTCGTTTTTATTATGTAAAAAATGTATTATTTAGTATAGTCATAATAGTAAATATTATTTTTTAATTTATAATACACATATTTTAAATATATTTGTTTTTCTTGTTTTATTAAAAAGCATAATATGATATAATGGATATGGTGAGGCTAATAATATTGCCTTTATCGTAATAAAACTACAGAATATAAATTATAGGAGGAATTATGAAAAAATTTATTTTTGTATTTATGTTAGTTTTTGTTTCTTTATTTGCTTTAGTTGCTTGTAAAGAGAATGGTGATGATGATAAGACTTTTAAAGTTGCTATGGTAACTGACTATGGTGACATTACTGACCAATCATTCAACCAAGCTACTTATGAAGGATGCAAAGATTGGTGTCAAAAGAATAATGTTGATTTCAAGTATTACAAACCTGCAACAAACTCTGATGATGACCGTATTGCTTCTACAAAAGAAGCTATTGCTGCTGGATATAATGTAATTGTTATGCCTGGTTATGCATTTGCTCCAACTATTGAAGCTGTTGCTACTAAATATGCTGATGTATATTTCATCGCTCTAGATGTTGCTTTAGGTGATTTACTTGCTGCCCATTTCCCAGATTACAATTATGATCCAAGTGATTCAAAGTGGGCTAGTTATTCACTTCCTGCTAATGTATATTGCGCTGTATATCAAGAAGAAATCGCTGGATATTTAGCTGGTTATGCTGCTGTTCAAGAAGGGTATACTAAGCTTGGATTCTTAGGTGGAATGAGTGTTCCTGCTGTTGTAAGATATGGATATGGATTCGTTCAAGGAGCTGATAAGGCTGCTCAAGAAAAGGATGTTGAAATTTCAATTAATTATGTATATGGTGGACAATTCTTTGGTGATAGTGATATTACTGCAGTTATGGACACTTGGTACAATGGTGGAACTGAAGTTGTATTCGCTTGCGGTGGTGGTATCTTCAGTAGTGCTGCAGAAGCTGCAAAGAAGAAAAACGCTAAAGTTATCGGTGTTGACGTTGACCAAAGACCTACAATTGATGGGTTATATGGCGAAGGTATGACTGTTACTTCAGCAATGAAAGGTTTATATGCTACTGTTCAAACTTCTTTAACTAACTTAATTACAGATGGTAAATTTGTTTCTAAAATTGATACATTAGGCTTAGTATCTAAAGATAATTTATCTTTGAACTATGTTCAATTACCAACTGAAGGCTGGGCTATGAAGAACTTTACAGTTGAACAATATAAAGATTTAGTTGCTAAGATTTTCGATAAGGAAATTGTTATCTCTGCTGATATTTCAGCTCATCCAACAGTATCTGATAAGACTGAAGTTGATTATCAAGCTGATATTAAGTAGTAAAATTATTTATTTTTAAAGGTATTTAAAAAATTACAATTTAGGGGAAAGTAAAATATTTACTTTCCTCTTCTTAAGATTAGGAGTACATTTATGGAAGAATATAAAATAGAGATGTTAGGTATTAGAAAAGAATTTTCTGGATTAGTTGCTAACGATGACATTACTCTTCAGCTTAGAAAAGGTGAAATACATGCATTACTTGGTGAGAATGGTGCTGGAAAGTCTACTTTGATGAGTATTCTTTTTGGTATGTATCAAGCTGATAAAGGTGTTATTAAGATTGATGGTGAAGAGGTTAATATAACTGACCCAAGTGTTGCTACTAAATATCATATCGGTATGGTTCATCAACATTTTAAGCTTGTTGAAATATATACAGTTTTACAAAATATTATTCTTGGTGTTGAACCAAGAGGATTTATGGGCTTTATTGATATGAATAAGGCACGTAAGCGTGTAACTGAATTAATAGATCGATATGGATTAGGTGTTGATCTTGATGCTAAGATCTCAGATATTACAGTTGGTATGCAACAACGTACAGAAATCTTAAAAATGCTTTATCGTGATAATGATGTACTAATTTTTGATGAACCTACTGCTGTATTAACTCCACAAGAAATTGATGAACTTATGGAGATAATGAGGGGACTAAAAAAAGAAGGTAAATCAATTTTATTCATTACTCATAAGCTTAATGAGATTATGGCTGTAGCTGATAGATGTACCGTTTTAAGAAAGGGAAAGTGCATAGGAACTATTAATACTAGTGATACTACTATTGAACAATTATCAGAGATGATGGTTGGAAGAAAGATTGATTTAAATATTGAAAAGAAAGATCCAACTATTGGAAAAGAAGTCTTAAGAGTAGAGAATCTTGTTGTAGCTGATAAGGTTCATAAAAAGAATGCTGTTAATGATGTCAGTTTCAATGTTAGACAAGGAGAAGTAGTAGTAATTGCTGGTATAGATGGAAATGGCCAAAGTGAATTAGTATATAGTCTTACAGGCTTGTCGCTTGTTAAGAGTGGCCATATCTATCTTAATGGTCAAGATATTACAAAAGTATCTGTAAAGAGAAGAAATGAATCAGGTATGAGTCATATTCCTGAAGATAGACATAAACATGGTTTAGTTCTTGATTTTACATTAAGTAATAATTCAGTTTTAGAATTATTTGAACATAAAGAATTCAATACTTTAGGTTTCATTAATCAAAAAAATGTAAAAGCATATACTGATCAAATTATTGAAAACTTTGATGTAAGATCTACACAAGGTGCAAGTACTATATCAAGAAGTATGAGTGGTGGTAATCAACAAAAAGCTATTGTTGGAAGAGAAATCAGTAGAGATACAGATTTATTAATTGCTGTTCAACCAACAAGAGGTCTTGATGTTGGTGCTATTGAATATATTCATAATAGATTAATAGAGCAACGGGATAATGGTAAAGCTATTTTGTTAGTATCATTTGAACTTGATGAAGTAATGAATTTAGCTGATCGTATTCTAGTAATGCATGAAGGTGAATTAGTTGGTGAATTTGAATATAATAAAGTTACTAGAAATGAATTAGGTCTTTATATGGCTGGTGCTAAAAAAGATGAAGTCAATGCGATAAAGGAGGGAAAAAATGGACAAAATTAAGTCATTCTTTGCTAGATTGATTAGAAAAGATGTCTTTAAAACCCTTTTAACAAGCTTCTCTTGTGCTTTGGTTGGATTATTAATAGGTTTTATTATTTTACTTATTGTTAGTCCTGAAGCATCACTTAAAGGATTTAAGACTTTAGCTTTAGGATTTTTAGATGTCCCAACTAAATATGGATTGAGGCTTGAAAGCTTTGCTAAGACTTTAACAAGAACTGCTCCATTGATTGTTTCTGGTGTTGCTATCTTAGTTGCATATAAAGCAGGTTTATTTAATATTGGTGCAAGTGGTCAATTCACTATGGGAGTATTTGCTGCTTTATTTATGGCATTAGTATGGCATCTACCTTGGTATTTATGTATGCTCGGTGCTGTTATCTTTGGTGGCTTGTATGGTGCTATAGTTGGTGTGTTAAAGGCATTCTTGAATGTTAATGAAGTTATATCGGGTATTATGCTTAACTGGATAGGTTTGTATTTTACTTCGATGATTATAAAGCAAAATAGTACAATGTGGGATTCAATTAAATATGAAACAATACCAATTGAAAGAGTATCACCTGGATCTTTAATTCCTACACTTGGACTTGATAAATTATTTAATGATTATAAATATATTACTATTGGTATATTTATTGCGATAATTGTTGCTGTTTTCTATTATATTGTAATTGAAAAGACAACTTTAGGCTATAAAATGAAAGCAACAGGATTTAATAAAAATGCTGCTAAATATGCTGGAATGAAAGAAAAATTAAATATTGTTATTATTCTAGCATTATCAGGTTCTCTTGCTGGTTTATCTGGTGCTCTTTTATATTTAACAGGAATAGAGAATTGGTATTGTCCAACAAATGTACCTTCAATGGGATTTGATGGTATTAGTGCAGCCTTCTTAGGTGGTTTATCTCCACTTGGTTCTATTCTTTCATCATTCTTTATTACACATATTACAATTGGTGGATCTAGACTTGATACAAGCTTCTATTCTCCTGAAATTGCAAAAGTTGTAACAGGTGTTATTATTTATCTTTGTGCATTTGTGTTATTTATTAAGGATCAATTGAATAAGAGAATTCTTAAGAAAGATAGAGAACTTGGTTTAGAATTATTAAAACCAAATGATAATGGTGATAATAATATTAAGGAAGAAACGAAAGAAGAAGAATCAATTGTACCAAATGAGCCTTCTTTAAAAGAAGAGGAGGTGAATAAATAATGTTGTTATTAATACAATATACATTAATATTTGCTTCAGTTTTATCAGTTGTTGCTATTGGAGGAATGTTCTCTGAAAGAAGTGGTGTTATCAATTTAGGTCTTGAAGGATGTATGGTTATGGGTGCACTTGCTGGTGCATTAGTAATGTCATTCATTCCAGAAACAGTACCAGGCTTCTTTGTGGTTATTCTTACACTTCTTGCAAGCATTACAACTGGTATGTTGTTTTCAATGTTACTTGCTGTTGCTGCAATTAAGTTTAAAGCAGATCAAACTATCACAGGAACTGCGATGAATATAATAGCTCCTGCACTTGCAACTGCAATTGTAAAAGCTATTACACTTAATACTGGGGAGAAGAAAGCTACACCTTATTTATATTATATTCAAACACATGAATATTTTATTATTAAGATTGGCTCATTTGAACTTAATTGGTTCATCATTTTGATGGTTTTAGTAGTAGTTGCTGCTTGTATTGTTCTTTATAAGACAAGACTTGGATTGAGATTGATGAGCTGTGGTGAGCACCCTCAAGCAGCAGCATCAAATGGTATTGATGTTATCAAGATGCGTTATACAGGAGTTTTAATCAGTGGTGCTTTAGCTGGACTTGGAGGAATTGCTTTTATCAATTCAGCAAATTCAAGCTGGCCATTTGATTCTGGTGTTGTTGGCTTTGGTTTCCTTGCTTTAGCAGTTATGATATTTGGTAAATGGAAACCAATTAATATATTCTTTGGTGCAATTCTATTCTCATTGTTTAGAGCCTTAGGTTCAGTTTATACAGGCTTTGAATTCTTAAAGAATTTAGAAATCAATGCAACGATTTATAATATGCTACCATATATAGTATGCTTAGTAATTCTTGCTATTTCATCTAAGAATTCGAAAGCACCTAAAGCAGAGGGTATACCTTATGATAGAGGAATGAGATAAAATTAATAATCATTATAAAGACAAGAGATTTATGCATATTTATCTCTTGTCTTTTATTATTTTTCCATTTATCAAAAAGTAATTATTTTATATAAGTATTAGGTGTGATATAATCTATTCATAAATTATGAATAATTTTAAAAGGCGTATATTAAATGAAAAAAATAAAATCTTTGTTTCTTAAATTAAAATCTAAGACTACTGTTAAGTCTTACCAAAATCCTTTGTTACTAACAATATTAACACTATTATTGATAAATTTAATAATCATTATTATTGCATCAATTGTTGGTATAATTATTGATCCTGATTATTTTGAAAATAATATATTTAATGCATTAGCACATTTCTTTTCATGTATGCTTACTGCTAATACAATTACTAAACTTCTCGATATTATTAAAACTAATATTGAAGTATTTTTATTAAGTGTTGTTGTAATTGCAATTGAACTTGTTTTATTCTCAGGTGCTATTATTGCAACTCTTACAACAGCAGTAAGAAATTTTATTGATAAGAAGAGCAATGCAAAAGGTAAAATTTACCTTGATAATCAATTTGTAATACTTAATTATAATAGTAAAGTTCCTGATATAATTTATAATTTGATGGAAAAGGATTATAAGAATAGTGTTATTATTCTATCTGATAAAACTAAAGCTCAAGTGAATTCAGAAATTGATTCACTGATTTCATCTTTTAGAAAACCAGGTGAAAAGAAGAAGAAACTAAAAATGATTGTGAAAGAAGGTAATCCTTTACTTCATGGTGATTTAGAAGATATATCTATTACTAATGCTAGTAGTATCTTAGTAATGTCAAGAGAAGATATGAATGAAGGTGATGATGAGAATATCACAAATAATGATCTTATGACACTTAAAGTAGTGCTTGCACTTGGTAATTACGAATTAAAGAAAGATTGCAATATTGTTATTGAAATAGATAGTGATAGTACAAAAAGAAAGATTGAAAGTCTTGGTAAGAGTTTAAAGAATTTAAAGAATAAATCCATTATTCCAGTTTCATTTAATAAAAAAATTGGTCAAATCATTGCACAAACAATGATTGAACCTATGATGTCTAATATATATTTAGAATTATTATCTTATGAAGGATGTGAATTCTATTCCTGTGATAAAGAAAATGTTGATGAATATTTAATATGTCATAATAATGCTATTCCAATTATTAAATATGATTATTTATATGTTTTAGCTGATGATGAAAAAGATATCTTAATTCAAAGAAATAAGAAAAGTGATTTAAGTAATGTGAAAATAATTAAGACTAAAGATGTTGATTTAAGTATTAATAGTACTATTTTTATTATAGGTGATAACAAAAAAGGTAAATTTATTCGTGAGAATTTAAATTTAGCTACCATTGGTTATGGTGCTAATTTTAAAGTTTTGAATTATGGTAAAAATGAAACGAAGAAGTTAATTTCTGATATTAAAGAAACAGAAGGAAATAAGAAAGTATTAATTTTATCTGACGACACTGTAGATAAAGATAGCTATGATGCTAATGTATTTGTTACTTTAATCGCTTTGCAAACTGCATTTAAGAATAGAAATCGAAATGAATTATCTTTTGTTACTGAATTACTTGATTCAAAGAATTTAAATAGTATTAATGATTTTAATATTAAGAACGCGATTATTAGTAATAGAATGATGAGCTTATTACTTAGTCAATTAACATTAAATAAAGAATCAAAGAAATTCTTTGAAGCTTTACTTACTATTGATAGTGAAGATGGTGGAGATTGCTTTGATATTAAGATTAAGAAAGTAAGTGATATGGTTGATGAAGAAGAATTAAGATTTAAAACTAGAAGTGAAATGATTCAATCATTCTACTTAAGCTTTGAAAAGAAATATATGCTTCTTGGTTATATTAAAAAAGATGAGATTATCTTTGTTCCAAAAGATCAAGACCTTGAAAAAGAGATTGTAATTAATAAAGATGATTCATTTATATTTATTAAATATTAGATTAAATATTAATATTTTGTTTATAATTGGTATTTATTTTACCTTTTGTAAGATTAAAATAAACATAAAGTTTGTTTATCTATTACTTAAATAATTAAATATATTTTAAAAAAGGAAATCATTTAACATATGATTTCTTTTTAGTTGTATTAAAGAGAAATAAGTATTAGAATATTAGTATAGGTTTTTTGAAGATCTAATATACTAATAAATATACTAAATAATCAAAGGAGATACAGTATGGAAAAGAAATTAGTTGTAAATCTCAAATGGTGCAAAGGTTGCGGCATTTGTGCTGCATTTTGTCCAAAAGGGGTTTTAGTAATTAAAAAAGAGAAGGTTACAATTGAAGACATTTCAAAATGTATTTTATGTGGACAATGTGAACAAAGATGTCCTGATTATGCAATCTATATTGAGGAGGTTGAGGATTAATGGGAAAAAGAGTTTTAATGCAAGGTAATGCAGCTTGTGTTGAAGGTGCATTAAAAGCAGGAATGAGATTTTTTGCTGGTTATCCTATCACTCCATCTACTGAGATTGCTGAAATGGCAAGTTTGAACCTTCCTAAAGTTGGAGGCCATTTCATTCAAATGGAAGATGAACTTGCTAGTATGGCTGCAATTATTGGAGCATCTAGTGTTGGTGTTAAGTCAATGACTGCTACAAGTGGTCCTGGTTTTAGTTTAAAACAAGAGAATATCGGTTATGCATGTATGACTGAAATTCCATGTGTTGTTGTAAATGTACAAAGAAGTGGTCCATCTACAGGACTTCCAACAAGTCCATCACAAGGTGATGTAATGCAAGCTAG
Source organism: Bacilli bacterium (assembly GCA_017450215.1). Lineage (GTDB taxonomy): Bacteria > Bacillota_I > Bacilli_A > ML615J-28 > CAG-698 > RGIG3506. The sequence goes on from JAFSVH010000087.1 coordinate 114,503, forward strand.
ATGGGGAACTCATGGAGATCATCCTATGATTGCTATTTCACCGAGTTCAGTTACAGAAGTTTATAATTTAACAATTAGAGCATTTAATTTAGCTGAAAAATATAAAACACCTGTTATTTTATTAATGGATGAAATTGTTGGTCACTTAAGAGAAGGTATTGAAATAAGTGATGATAAAGTAGAAGTTGTTGAAAGAGAAAAAGGCACTGAAATTAATAAAAAAGGTTATGATATTAAAGATGGTGAATTAATTCCAAGTAAGCACTTAGTTGGTAATGTAAAATATAATATTACTGGTTTAAGTCATGGCTTAGATGGTTTCCCAACTAATAATCATGATATTTCTGGAAAACTTCATGAAAGATTAATGAAGAAGATTGAAGAAAATGTTGATGACATTGTTGAATATGAAGAATATAAATTAGATGATGCTGATACTGCTATTGTTTGCTTTGGTGGTACAGCAAGAAGTGCTGCTTCAGCAATTGACCTAGCACGTGAAGAAGGATATAAAGTTGGTATGTTTAGAGTTATAACTGTATGGCCTTCACCAGAAAAGCAATTAAGAGAACTTGGTGAAAAGGTTAAGAGAGTTATTGTCGTTGAACATAATTATGGACAATACTTATTAGAAGTTCAAAGGATAATTAGAAATAATGATTGTAAGATTGACTTTGTTGGTAAAGTTGATGGTACTGTTATTACTCCTGAAGAAATTCTAAAGAAGATTAAGGAGGTAAAATAATGGCTAGCAAATTAGTTGATAAATATTTTAGAGCCGATCATTTACCTCAAATTTGGTGTCAAGGCTGTGGAAATGGAATTATTTTACATGATGTTGTAAAAGCCATTGATAATTTGAAACTTGATGTTGATAAGACTGTTATTGTTAGTGGTATTGGATGTTCAGCACGTGCAGCTGGTTATTTGAATTTCCAAACTTTACATACTACTCATGGTAGAGCTATTGCTTTTGCTACTGGTATTAAGATGGCTCGTCCTGAACTTACTGTTATTGTTTTAGCTGGTGATGGTGACATTTCAGCAATAGGTGGAAATCATTTGATTCATGCTGCTAGACGGAACATAGATTTAACTGTTGTTGTATTTAATAATAGTATTTATGGTATGACTGGTGGACAATATTCACCTACTACTCCTACAGGAGATTATGGTACTACTGCTCCTTATGGTAATATCGATCGTCCTTTTGATATTGCTGCTTTGTCTTTAGGTGCTGGTGCTACTTATGTTGCAAAAGGTGATTGCTTCCATGCTGTTCAAACTACTAAATTAATTCAAGATGGTATTGCTCATAAAGGCTTTTCTATTATTGATATTGATGATATTTGCCCTACTTATTATGGACGTAAGAACAAAAAAGGTAGTGCAGTTGATATGATGAAGCGTCAAAAAGAAAACATGATTAGTGTTGAAAAAGCTAATCAATTGAGTGAAGAAGAAAAAGTTGGAAAAGTTATTATTGGTAAATTATGTGATAAAGAATACCCAGAATTAACTGCTGAATATCAAAAGATAATCGACAGAGTAAAGGAGGACTAAATGGCAAGAGAAGAATTAAGATTAACTGGTTCTGGTGGTCAAGGGGTCATCCTTGCTACTATCATTTTAGCTGATATTGCACTTCAAACTGGAAAGAATGTTGCACAATCTCAAGCTTATGGACCTGAAGCACGTGGTGGCTTATGTAAGGCTGAAGTTGTTATTAGTGATGAAAAGATTGGTTTCACTAAAGTTATGAATCCAACATTATTACTTGCATTAACACAAGCATCTTTAGATAGTTTCACTAAAACTATCGATGAGAATTGTGTTTTAGTTGCTGATTCTAGTTTAGTTGTTCCAGAAAATATTAAATATAAGAAATTATATCAATATCCAATTCTTGCAACTGCAAAAGAAAAAGTAGGAAAGAGTTTTACTGCTAATATCGTTGCTGTTGGCTTGTTAAATGGTATTTTAGGTCTTGCTAGTCGCGAAGAAGTTAAAGAAACAGTTTTAAGATATATTCCTAAAGGAACTGAAGAAATTAACTTTAAGGCACTTGAAGAAGGCTTTAATTTATTGAAGTAGAGGTGGAATTGTGAAAATTCACGAATATCAAGCCAAAGAATTATTTAGGAAATACAATATTCCTACTGATAATGGTATTTTAGTTAGTGAAAAATTGGATGGTGATCTTGAATTACCATTTGGTATTCCTTATGTTGTAAAAGCTCAAATCCATAGTGGTGGAAGAGGTAAAGGTGGCGGTGTTAAGCTTGCTAGATCACAAGAAGAATTGAAGACTATTGTAAATAATATGTTAGGTACTAGAATTTATACAAAGCAAGTTCCTGATGGAAAAATTGTTAATAAGGTATTAATTACTGATGCTACTAGTGGTGGTAAAGAATATTATTTAAGTCTTACAATGGATACAAAGAATGAAGCAATTGCTGTCATTGCATCTAGTGAAGGTGGAATGGAAATAGAAGAAGTTGCAGCAAATAATCCTGATGCAATTAAGACTACATTAATTCCATTTGAAATCGGAATGAAAGCTTATCATGCTTATGATATTGCAAAAGATTTAGGCGTTAAGAAAGAAAACATTAATGATTTTGTTAAGATGTTATTAAATATGTATAAGATGTTTATTGCTCTTGATTGTTCATTAATCGAAATTAATCCATTAATTGAAAAAGAAAATGGCTTTATTGCTATTGATGCTAAAGTTAATTTTGATGATAATGCTTTATATCGTCATCCAGATATTTTAGAATATAGAGATATTTTAGAAGAAGATCCTAAAGAATTAGAAGCATCAAAATATGATTTGAATTTCGTTTCTTTAAATGGAAATATTGGTTGTTTAGTTAATGGTGCAGGTCTTGCTATGGCTACTATGGATATTATTAAATCTTATGGTGGTGAGCCAGCTAACTTCCTTGATGTTGGTGGTAGTGCTACTGTAGAAAAAGTAACAGCTGCATTTAAGATTTTATTATCTGATAAGAATGTAAAAGCTATTATGGTTAATATCTTTGGTGGAATCATGAAATGTGATATTATTGCTCAAGGTATAGTTGAGGCTGTAAAGACTGTTAAACTAAGTGTGCCACTTGTAGTTAGATTAGATGGAACTAATGCTGATATTAGTAAGAAGATAATTGCTGATTCTGGACTTAATATTATTGCAGCTAAAGATTTACATGATGCTGCTTTAAAAGCTGTTTTTGCAAGTAAGGAGGCATTATGAGTATATTAGTTGATAATAATACGAGAGTAATTGTCCAAGGTATTACTGGAAAATCTGGTAGTTTCCATACTGAACAAATGATTAAATATGGAACTAATATAGTTGGTGGTGTTACACCTAATAAAGGTGGTACATTTGTTTTTGATACTATTCCTGTATTCGATACAGTTAAAGAAGCAAAAGAGAAGACAAAAGCTAATGCATCTATTATATTTGTTCCTCCACGTTTTGCAAAAGATAGTATTTTAGAAGCAATTGATGCTGAAATTGAATTAGTTGTTTGTATTACTGAAGGTATACCAGCTCTTGATATGCTTGAAGTAAGAAAATATTTAAAGAATAAGAAGACTAGACTTGTTGGTCCTAACTGTCCTGGTTTAATTTCACCTGATAAATGTAAATTAGGAATTATGCCTGGATTTATTCATAAACCAGGTCATATTGGTGTTATTTCGCGTTCCGGTACTTTAACATATGAAGTAGTTAATCAATTAAGTACTTTAAATGTTGGTCAATCTACTGCTATTGGTATTGGTGGTGATTCTCTTCGTGGTACTACATTCATTGATGCTCTTACATTATTTAATAATGATGAAGATACATATGGTATCATCATGATTGGTGAAATTGGTGGAAGCGGTGAAGAAGAAGCTGCTGCTTGGATTAAAGCAAACTGCAAGAAACCTATTGTTTCATTTATTGCTGGTTCTACTGCACCAAAGGGAAAGAGAATGGGTCATGCTGGTGCTATCATTTCTGGTGGCCATGGTACTGCTAGTGGAAAGAAACAAGCCTTGAGAGAAGCAGGAGTTAGAGTTTGTGAAACACCTGATGTAATCGGTAAAACAATGTATGAACTTTTAGAAGAAAAAGGAATACTTGAAAGTTGTAAATGCAAATAAAAATATGAGTCATTTGGTTATTTGTAATCAAATGACTCAATTTAATTCTTTTTGGATGAACAAAAATCCCAACTTTAGTAGTTGAATAAAACTAATGGTAGGAGATGGTGACTAAAATGATTTATATGATTACTGGAGCAAGTCATACAGGCAAAACATTACTTGCACAAAAATTGTTAGAAAAATATAAATATCCTTATCTTTCAATTGATCATTTAAAGATGGGATTAATTAGAAGTGGTAATACAAATCTTACAGCACTTTCAAATGATGAAGAATTAACTTCATATTTATGGCCAATTGTAGCAAATATTATTAAGACAGCAATTGAGAATAAGCAGAATTTGATTGTTGAAGGATGTTATGTTCCTTTTGATTATAATAAATATTTTGAAAATAATTATTTAAAAGAAATTAAATATTGTTGTTTAATCATGACAGAACATTATATATTAAATCATTATCAAGATATTATAAGATATGAGAATGTAATTGAAAAAAGAATTAATGATGATATATCAATTGATTGTTTGATAAAAGATAATGAATATAATTTTAAAAATGTACAAAAGAATAAACTTGATTATATTTTGATTAATGATGATTATCTAAAAGATATAAATAAATATGATATTTAAATAATAGAAATAATACCTTGATAGATTATTCTACCAAGGTATTAATTTTTGTTCTTTAAATAATTAATATATGTTATAATGAAATAGTTAATAAAAAAAATAAATAAAGGAAGAAAAGAAATGAATAAGATTGTTTTAGGTATTATATTATTATTATCGTTAATTTTATGTCCAGTTTTATATTTTATTGTTGGACCAAAATTAAATGATATTCAAATTGATGCATTGTTTATCTGCTTGATTATTTGTGGAAGTAGTGCATTATATTGTTTTATTGTTGGTGAATTGAGTAAAAACAATAGTCAAATGGATAAATTATGGAGTTTACTTCCAGAAGTCTATGTTTGGATTTATGCATTTAAATCTGGTTTTAATCCTCGTATAGTTGTAATGGCAGTACTAGCTACTTTATGGGGTATGAGATTAACTTTCAATTTTGCTAGAAAGGGAGCATACAAGCTTAAATTTTGGGAAGGGGAAGAAGATTATCGTTGGAAAGTTTTAAGAGAGAAAAAAGAGTTTAAACCACATTTTAAATGGGCTTTATTTAATTTATTCTTTATTTCAATTTATCAAAATGTTTTAGTTTTCGCAATTACTCTTCCTGCTTTAGTTTCAATAGGGAGTGAGAATGCATTTGGTTTGATTGATGTTTTAGCTACTTTTCTTGTTTTAACTTCTTTAATCATTGAAACTATTGCTGATGAATCACAATGGGATTTTCAAACTAAAAAGTGGAATATGATTAAGGAAGGAAAGAAGTTAGAAGAACTACCTTCACCATATAATCTAGGGTTTAATACTAATGGTTTATGGAATGTTTCAAGACATCCTAATTATTTTGGTGAACAAGCTATCTAGCTTTCATTCTTCGTCTTTAGTATTGCAGCAGGTATTGGAATTTTTAACTGGAGTATTATTGGTGCATTATTATTAATTGTATTATTTATGGGATCATCTAATTTCTCTGAAGAAATAAGTAAATCAAAATATCCAATGTATAGTGATTATTGTAAGAAAGTATCTAGGTTTATTCCTTGGAAAAGATATATTAAAAATGGAAACTGAAAGATTAATAATTGATAGAATAAAAGAAAATGATAAAGAAGATTATTTTTATAATATATCTAATGATAAAAAAGTATTAGAAACTTTTATTTGCAAATATGTAGAAAAAATAGAAGATTTTGATTTTAGTCCATATCTAGATAATAAAACATTATTTGCTATTAGATTAAAAGAAACAAAGAAATTAATCGGAATAATTCTTTATTTTGATTATGAAAATGAGAAATGTGAAATAGGATATGGAATAGGATCAACTTATTGGAATAAAGGTTATGTTACAGAAGCAGTTAAAGCTTTTATTGATTATTGCTTTAAGAAACTAGATGTAAAAAAAGTATATGCATCATTCTTTTCAGGTAACATTGCATCTAAAAGAGTAATGGAAAAAAATGGAATGGTCTTTGATCATTTATCCTTAAAAGAATTGACATATTTAGGTGTTGAAAGAGATTTGATTTATTATTCAATTAAAAAAGAATTAGATATTAAATCATTCTCTAAATATTATGATGTACTTTATTTAAATGATGATGATGTAATGATGATATATGATTTATGTTATAATAATGATTTATATTATAAATACTATCCACCTATGGTGAGTATTGATAGTATTAAAGAAGATATGAATGCTTTACCAAAAGAAAAAGCAGTTAATGATAAATATTATGTTGGTTATTTTGATGATAATGAATTAATTGCTATTCTTGATTTAATAGATAAATATAATTCTAATGATAAAGTATTAATAGGCTTTTTCATGGTTGATAAAAAATACCAAAATAATGGAATAGGAAGTAAAATAATCGAAGAATTATGTGATTATATTAGAAGTATGAATAGAAATGTTATTCGTTTAGGTTTTGCTTTTAGAAATGAAAAAGCTAGGTCTTTTTGGAAGAAAAATGATTTTTTAGAAATTGAAAATAATAAAATATTAAATAAAAAAGAATATGATAATATTATTATATTAGAAAAAGATATTAGGAAGTGAATAAATAATGGATAATAAATATATTGCTTATTGTGGACTTGATTGTGAAAAGTGTGAAGCAAGACTTGCTACTATTAATGATGATAATAATTTGCGTATTAAAGTAGCAAAAGAATGGAGCAAATTAAATGGTATTTTGATTACACCTGAAATGATTAATTGTGATGGTTGTAGGATTGATGGAAGAAAAACACCATATTGTGAGTCATTATGCGAGATTAGAAAATGTGCTTTAAATAAAAAGCTTAATACTTGTGGTGATTGTATAAATGTTTTATCTTGTAATAAAATTAGTATGATAATAAATAATAATAAAGAAGCTTTAAATAATTTACAAAAATAATTAATAAACAATAATTAATAATTAATAATATTAATTATTTATTATTTATTATTTATTAATAGACAAAAATATTGAATTTTATATTCAATATTTTTTTGTTTTAAGATTAGTATTTGGTTATTCTCGTGTAAATATTTGCAAAAAGCATTTAAAGTGATATAATGGAGTGGTAAATAATTAAAAATATTTAATAATTAAAATTATTTAATAATTAGATATGCTTAATTATTTTGGAGGTTAAAATGAAGAAGATAAATAAATTTTTAATTGCTATAATTATGTTATTAGTACTTGGACTGGTTGGCTGTGATGCTTTTAGTAGTTTACCTGCAGATGAATATTCAAAAGTAAAATTTGCTTTTAATGGTGTTGAAGAAAGCATTAAAAGTGCAGCTAAGAGAACGGCTTTATCTAGTGATAATGACGGAATGACTTATATGTATTCACCAAGTGATGATGCATTAAATCAATTATTTAGTTTATATGGTGATGGAGAAAAAACTGATGAAGTTGTTGATCTTTCATACAATGAACCACCATTTGTTCAATTCCAATATATTAAAACAGTTCTTGAAAAGATAGGATCTAGTTATCAATTTTCAAATAAATATTATGATGATATTACTGGTGAAATATATGTTGATTTAGAAACTGGTAAAAAAATAGAAAAAGATAGTCCTGATAAGGATAATTATAAATGTAATTATACATTTAGAATGTCACTTAATGTAAGTATTAATGAAAATGACTTTATTACAGCTGATGTTTCTTTTAATATTAAATTAGTTCAAAATGGTAAAGAATATAATACTACATGGTATGTATTATTTTTGCTTGATTATGATATGACTAATAAGAAACCATCATATGAACTCGGTATGTATGTATATAATGATGAAGTAGCTTTATCATATTCTAAAGGATATACATATGAATATGATTATGTATTAGTTGATAATAATGAAGTAAAGGAATGGCGTAAATTTGATTTAGAATCTCCTATTTCACTTGTGAAAGATGATAGTCATCAAAATATTGATGCTTATTATAGTGAATTAAGTGAAAGTGATAAGTTCTTTGTAGGTAATTGTAAATGGTGGAAGAATAATCAATTAAATAAATTTACGACTATGGATGATAATAGAAAGAAGATAGTCGCTGATATTTTATTTAGTGGAATTGGTTTGAATTATAGTGATATTAATGCTAGCGAATTCTTAAGTAGAGAAGGCACAAAAGCAAGTGCTATCTCAACTACATATAAAAACATTTCTAAGATTTATGGTGATGATATTATTTATAATTTAGTATGTAGAGAAGATGATAGTGATCAGAATCAAGGATTTGATAAACCAACTAAAGCGATGTTTTTTGGTAATGAACAAGGTGAGAAAGTTAATACTTTTGAGATTTTAGATACACTTAGTGGTTATGATTTCCTTTATAGTGATCAAAATAAAGATGGTAAGGTTGTAAATCATCCTGTATTTTATAAGATGGATAGAAATGGTAATACGAAAGTAGATGATTTAAGTGGTTATGAATTCTTATTCTATGGATCTGATTTTACTGATAATACACAAATTGGTATAGCTCAACCTAATGTAGTTTTAGATTATCAAGGATTCATTACAAGTGAAATGAATAACATCATTGAAATTGCTGGTGGTGGCATTGCTGTTTACATGGTTGTAATGAAAGATAATTGTTATGCTGATGCTATTATTTATGGTAGTAACGGTGGAATTTCAATTGGAGATAAAGAAGAATTAAGAATATATAATGAAACTTACACAGAAAATATTACAACTGGTCTTATTGTGAAAGAGTGTACTGTTGGTGAATTATTTACAAGTAATGATGCTTGGAAAGCTGGTAAACCAGTAGTTGTAACGTGCGATGGTGAAGGTAAAATCTTAAGGACAGTATCAATTGATGAAATGGCATTTAGTTTTTCATATAATGGCAGTGGGTCATTTGTTGATAAAGATAGAAGTGTTTCTGATATTTATGAAAGTCTAGGAAAACCTAAGTCTTTCACAATCGAAATTAAAGTAGGAGATATGAGCGTAATCCTTAATGATGTAACAATTGATGTTGAATCTGGTGGTGCTGGTAATGGCTGGAATCAAGATTTGATTGATTCATTCACTGGAGGTAAGTTTAAACTACCTATGCCTGTTGCTAATAATGCTTATTATGAATATGATAAAAATATTAATTCGATAAAGATATTAGGTCTTACTGAAGAAGAAATAATTAATTATATTAATGTTCTTAATACTTTAGGGCATGTTAATAGTGCACCTGGATATTATAATGGCTATAAATTCATTTATGAAAATGTCATTTATACAATACCATTTTATAGTGTTAATGGTGGTGTTGCATTTGAATTTAATTTTAATGGAGTCAATTATAATGTTATAGACTATAGTATGAAAATTGATGGAAATAGAACTGTTAAATTTAATTTAAGAGAAGATTTAGAAGGATATGAGCTATCAGTATTCTTAAAAGCAAATGAAGAAATACAAATTACTTCATCACTGGAATCTATTCAAATGATAGATGTTGAAGGAATAATGCAAACTCAACCAGGCTGTGGAATAGCAATGGAATCAAAAGAATTTTATTTCTTTATTCATGTTGCTGATAAGATGGTAAGAGGTCAATACAATTAAAAATTAAATAATAATAAAATATATAAATATAAATA
>JAFSVH010000088.1 GCA_017450215.1 Bacilli bacterium
GTTTGAAGAAGGTGTTGATTCTTATGTTCCTTATGCAGGTAAACTTAAAGATAATGTCTTAACAACGGTTTCTAAAATAAAATCAACAATGGCTAATTGTGGTGCTAATAATTTAAAAGAATTTAGAAAGAAAGCACGCTTGACTGTTGTATCTGCTACTTCAATTGTTGAAGGTGGAGCACATGATGTTGTGGTGAAGACTAATAAGACAATTGAATAGATTAAAATATGAAAGGTTCTATATGTTTGAAAAAATAAAAGAAAAGAAAGAACAAGAGCGAATTGCAAGGGAAGAAGAAAAAAAGAGAATCAAAAACGAACTATTAGAAAAGGATAATAAAGAGTTATTGGTAATGATTTATCTAGAAATGCGGGAAATAAATAATAAACTTGATTCTTTAGAAATTATAAAACTTAACACTTTAAGTTAATATAAAACAATCTGTGTATACCGTTATGAGTGAGAATGTTAACTGTTTATACAGATTTTTTATTATTAAATAATATAAAAGGGAATAAACTTAATAGTAATTATTCTATATTGAAATAATATTAAATTAATATTAAAATAATATTCATATGAAGAGTAACAAAAGAAAGGATTATTTATATGGCTTTTAATTTGATTAATGTATTTAATAAAAACGATTTAATAAAAAATGGACAAAGTTTTGAAAATATTGTATCTCTAGCTTTTAAAACAAATAGTAAAAATGGAAACAGAACTGTTCGTGCTGTTCTTGATAATGGCCAAGCTCTTATAAAAACGGTCACACAAACAGGAGTTGAAATTAGCAAAGCAATTACAATTTCAAGTTTTAATAGTGTAAAGCAAAGAAACGATATTATAAAAGATTTATCAAAACAAAAATTTAATCAGGAAGATATTGCTGCAATGATGGATTTGTCGCAGAGTACAGTATCTAATGTGTTAAGAAAAAAATAAAGCTTCTAATTATCTATTAATTTAAAAATTAGAATTGAGTTTAAAGGAGAAAGTATTATGGAAATCGCAGATAATAATTATGAAGAAGAGAATAATTTTGATTTATTAAAAAGAGTAAGAGATTGGATTAAAAGAAACCCAGGAAAAGTTATTACTATTGGATTTGCTGTGATTGGATCGATAATTTCTGTTGTATCTAATAGCAATATCCACGGTCCATCAAATAAAGCCAACAAAATTCCTGATGTTAAAGAAAAGCCTAAAGAAGCTTTATATTATGGAGTACCAATATCGGGACTAGATAAAATAGCAAAAGAAGTTTGGCATGGCGAAAGAATGTCTATTGATAATTCTAATTTTTTGAACTTTCGTTATAGATCAAAAAATGGACATCAACATTTTAATTCTCAATTTGAGGTTGATACAAATGGCAAACTTAAAAAAATAATGGATAGAAAATTTCCAGGACAGTTTAGGTCAAGTGCAGACGATTTCTTAGAAGAAGTAAATAAAAACTATACATTTAAAAAATAAAGGGGCACACTAATGAAACGTTCAATAAGATTTTTATCAAAAGCTTTAGGAACTTCTATAGAAAACACTTTTGAAGCGATCGAAGAATTAAAAATAGAACCTGATGGTTATTCAAATTCAGAATATTCAGTTCCTGTTTATGGAGATTATTCATTTCATAAATTAGCAGTATACTTAAATAGCAATGCCATAGATTGGTATTGTGACGAATGCGGTGATTTTTTGAACAATCAATGTGGATTTAATACATATTCAAGAAAATGGAAATGTAAAAATTGTGGATTTATTAATTCTATTACTGAAGACGACATACAATAACATATCATGATTTATAAATTTTAACTTATTGTTTTTGTGATTATTTATCTTATTACGATGATATGATTGTTTTGTGGAGATGTGTATATGAAATATGATGTGGCGATAATTGGGGCTGGTCCTGGTGGCATATATGCAGCCTATGAATTAGTTAAAAGAAATAAGGGTCTTAAGATTGCAATTATTGATTGTGGACACGAATTAAGTAAGAGAAAATGCCCAATCGATAATGACAAGATTAAGAGCTGTATCAATTGTAAGACATGTTCAATCATGAATGGCTTTGGTGGAGCAGGGGCTTTTTCTGATGGAAAATATAATATCACCAATGACTTTGGTGGTTCTTTATATGAATATATTGGTAAAGATAAAGCTTTGAAATTAATGGAATATGTTGATGAAATAAATATGTCTTATGCAGGCCAAGATATTAAGATGTATTCTACAGCTAATAGTGATCTTAAAAAGATTTGTATGCAAAATGGTCTACAACTATTAAACGCTTCTGTAAGACATTTAGGTACTGATATTAATTATGTTGTCTTAGAGAACTTATATAACGAATTAAAGGAACATGTTGACTTCTACTTTGATACTAAAATTGAAGATATTAAAGTTAATGATGATTCTTATTCATTAATATATGAAAATGGTCAAATAGATTGTGAATACTGCATAGTTTCGGTTGGTAGAAGTGGTTCTAAATGGTCTGAAGCTATTTGTAAGAAACTAGGAATCGAGACAAGAAGTAATCGTGTTGATATTGGAGTTAGAGTTGAGCTTCCAGCTGCAATCTTCTCACATATTACTGATCAATTA
>JAFSVH010000089.1 GCA_017450215.1 Bacilli bacterium
TGTCTAGAAACATAACATTTAATACTATTTCGTACCATTTCAAAAAAGCTCGTACCCTTGACTTAGTCTCGTACCCTTTTGTTGTGATACTAGATTGTCATTTAAATGCAATTTCAATTCCTAACACGCCATACTTATCTATATTATCCTTTGAATAATACATTAACATATCATTTGGATTAGCTATTTCATCTTCTCTATATCCAATTGAAATCTTATTATGATTCTAATAAAGTTCTTCAAAATTAATATATTTGTAATTTTTAATTACTTCACATATTAATACTTCATTAGTCTCTGTGTTTGTAAATTCTATCTCATCACCAATCTCGATTTTACTTCTCTTTTCATCATTAAGACGCATTTCGGTAATCTCCCATCCATCTTTAATTGCCTCAAACGAATCATTCCACAAATTCATTTTATGCTTCATCGACGACCTTCCAATAACCGGTTTTATTTGATCCAATTCTCTTTATAATTCCTTTTTCTTTAAGACGTTTCAAATTCTATTTAACACCTGGTTCAGATTGTATAGTTTTAGCCATTATTTGTTGAATAGTAATGTTTGGATTATATCTCATTAATTCTATTATTTTATTTTCTGTTTTATTAGTTACCGTTTGAACTCAAAAAGGTTTGATATCATTGTATCAAACCTGTTCTACTATTTTGGAACGTATAGCATATTTTAATACAATTTAACGATTACTCGATACTTATTGAGCGAACTAAACTTTCAAAATGTGCTAATTTAAAAATTGTGCAGATCACCTTTAAATATTCATAAAATAATTATAAATTTTATGGATATTTTGAATCTTTTATAGTATTATATAATCATAAGAAAGTTGATGATATTTATGAATTACAAAAACAAATTATTATTACAACTTAATAAAAAATTTTGCGCCTTATTGTAGAAATACAGTAAGGCTTTTCTTTTTGAGAAAATAGGAGGATAATTATATGAATAATCAAGAAAAGAAATATGAATTGATAAAATTTGAAGATGGAGAATTTAGTTTAGATGTGAATGTATCACCTGATGAAGAGACTGTGTGGTTAAGTGCTCAAGAAATGGCGTATATGTTTGAAAGAGATTATAAGACAATACAAAAGCATATTAATAACGTATTTTTTGAAAAAGAACTTGATAAAATAAGTAATTCGCAAAAAGTGCGACTTACTGGAAACGATAAACCAACGCAATATTATAGCTTAAATGTAATTATCTCAGTTGGTTACCGAGTTAAATCCCAACGCGGCACACAATTTCGTATTTGGGCTAATTCAGTCTTAAAACAATATTTATTAAATGGATATTCTATAAATAACAAAAGATGTATTGAATGCCAAGAAAATATAATTACATTAAATAATAAAGTAAATAATTTAATTGAAAATACATCTAATATAAATACTAGATTATCATCACTTGAATCAACTGATAATATATTATCTAATATGCTATTTTATGAAAACAATATATTTGAGGCATATTCTTATATTAAAAAGATTCTTCTATCTGCTAAAAAAGAAATAATAATTATTGATGGATATATTGATATAACTGTATTAGATATGTTAAATGAAATAAATATACCTATTACTATTTACACATTACCATCAGCTAATATTTCTAAACAAGATATTAATAAATTTCAAATTAATCATATTTTAACTATAAAAAGAAATAATATAATACATGATAGATTTTTAATAATAGATGATGATATATATTCTATTGGTTCTTCTATTAAGGATGTAGGTAAGAAGAGATTTGTTATGACTAAAATTATATCAATATCAAAACAAGAATTATTAAAAAATATATAAAAGATAATAATTGTTAAAAGTATGAATAAACGTTAAAAAGTATATGCAATCGTTAAAAGGTGTGCGGTTCTAAAACTTATGGACTGCACCAGAATAACAAAAAGGTGCTTATTTTTGCTGTTTTTGAAGCATTAATAAACACCTTAAATATTTAATTTGTGGCTTAACCAAGCCACTTTTATATAAAATATCCTAATACAAAAATTGTATCAAAATATACTATTCATTATGGCAGGGTTTACCTATTTTGACACGTCCGTACCCATAGGCCAAATTCCACCCTTCCCATTTTTTGCTATTTTCCATACCTCTAGAGGACGTTCCGTACCACTATTCTTCAAACAACTGATAATTATATTTTTTTACTAGTTATGTAAATATAGTATAATGAGTAAATAAAAAATCATGCAATTAACTATAGAGATATTTTCATATTATTTCATTTAAAAATACTCTATTTTTATACTATGTTTCATATTTAAAACAAGAATAGAAAACCGACTATTTTAATTAAATAGTCGGCTAATATTTATTCAAATACGACACTTATATATACTGTTATTTTAGGATTTCTATAATAACTTCCAATTAAAGTAATAGTGCCCGCTCCACTAACACTCATAGTACCATATATGCTCATTGTTGCATTTATATTATTTGTACCTATTGCCCATGAATAATCCATTATTGCTGGATAAGGACAATCTTCATCATATAATTCAAATTGATAAGTACTTATACTACTGCTGTAATCATAATAATGAGTTATAGAAGAATAAATACTTCTATTATTTCCATTATCTGAATTAACTGTAATATTTAAAACATATACTTTTGAAGGATCATTTCTATAAATTGCATAAACAGTTGCAAAACCTGCAGATTCAGCTAGTATTGTTCCATACGATGAGACACTAATTTTGTTATTACTAGCATAAAAGTCATAATCAACATTATATAATGAATCAACTCCATATAAATCATCAAATCCAATGAATCTAGTAAATCCTATTGTGATTGTATTATTATTGAATGAACCATTATTAAATCTTACTTCGCTTCCATATGGATAACTACTATTAGGATCACACACCATTGCAGTTAGCATGTTTGGGTTATCATTACTTAATACTCTAAATAATCTTCCATTTACTGCAACATTAGCTTCATTATTAAAATAACCAAAATAATATACTCCAGGAGATAAAATAATGCTATTTTGAGTAGAAATATTATGAGCATCTGTAATATTATCTAAGTGTATTGGATTAAAACTACCATTGTTTATAGTACATAAAAATACTGTTAAATTATATCCTAAACTTCCACTTACTCTTACATCTAAATCATATGTCCCATATTGTGCAATTTCTATTTTATTCACATAATCATAATCTGTCTCAAAATCAATTAATCTTCTTGAAAATTCAATATCAAATGCATTATCATAAAAATCAATTGATGAATAATCAATATTAGTATAAGTGAAATAAACACTGTTATAATCAATATCAGGCAATACAATATCTATATAGTAAGTACCATTTGAAGGG
Source organism: Bacilli bacterium (assembly GCA_017450215.1). Lineage (GTDB taxonomy): Bacteria > Bacillota_I > Bacilli_A > ML615J-28 > CAG-698 > RGIG3506. The sequence continues at coordinate 3,393 of JAFSVH010000089.1, forward strand.
ATAAACACTATCATTTCGTTTTGTAAGTCATCATTAATAGCTTCATTATTATAATCACTATCAAAATAATACTTATCAATTATGTTTCCGTTACTATCTTTTACACAGAACTGATTCTCTAAATATTGAAAATCTTCATCATCGGTATCTACATCCAAAATAAATTTGTAAAAGCTTGGTCCATATGAATTATTAAAGCTTAAATAATTACATAAAGATTCGCCATCAAAATGCAAATGAGTCATTACATCATAATCATAATTTACATGAAGAGCGCCATGATGATTTGTAACCGATTTATATGTTAATGTAATATTTCCAGTTGATGAATTACTTAAATAATTTATTCGGAAATAATATTTGCCACTAAATAAGTAGTCTACATAAGCTATTTCAAATCTCGAATTATTATTATTAAACTCACTTATATAATTAAATAGTATATCCATATTATCATCGTACATATGTACTTCAAAACTATTTGATGAATAAAAAAGGAAGCTATAATTCCTATCACAGTATACATCATTATCTATTAAAATATCTTTTGAAGCTCTTATATTTTTAACTAGAGTACTTTCTAATGTATGACAACTCATATTAATGTTGTTTACATAATATGTTATATAAATTATATTGCTTGTGTAATAAGTAAGCGGAGAACATAATGAATCTTCATAAAAACATTCATTGTTCCAAGCAATGTCATTGCTTGGATAAGAATCATACTTCATAATTGCTGCTCGACCTGGTTTATGATACCATGCTTCTGTAATTGCATCATATTTCATAAAGTGATAATCACTAGAACCTTTTCTAACGCAAATCATTCTTTGATTTGAGGAAAGATTATAATTTGGTGTACTCGAAGTACTTATATTATAATATCCAATAGATGCCAAATCTTCTTCAACGATATCAGCTAAATCTGAAATTGAATAAAATATCTCAAATATATCAGCAAAAATTACTTGTAAATCACTCAAACTATATTCGTCGGTAAAATCGCTTGGCTGATAGTGAATGAAGTTATTGTTATTATGATAATAATAATCAATTTCATATCTATCTATTGAAAAAGCGTAACAATTGTAACCATAATATCTATTATTCCATACTCCAGAAGAATGATTCCATTCTCCGTTACTATTTTGAATAGAACTATATTGAAGCGTGTAACGCAACTGCTCTTTTTCGTTTATTTGTTTGCTTGCATCTATTGAATAATATGAATAATAAAAATCTTTTATTTGGTATGCTAATTCCTGAGACAAAGAAAAATTATAAAAGAATTCGGCATTAATATCATTATCAAGAGCATTAAAAACTTCATTTATCAATGAATTAATATATACTTGATTATATTGAGAGAAATCTATATTACTTTCACTTATCACTAAATAATAATTATCTGAATAATCAACCTCATTACTACTATCAGCACTTACATGCGTACCTAGTAAGCAAAATGCAAAAATAATAACAAACAACAAAACAATTTTACTAAGTATTTTTTTATTCATAATCTAATCTCCATTCATTATTTGTTTAAGAATCATTATTAACTGGTTTTTTGTTATACCATGAATGTTATTATCTCTATCTTTAAATATATATGATGCAGTTATCTTTCCATGAATTTGATACATAAAATAAATAGAATCATCTTCAGGTATATACAAATCAAAGTGGACTATCGTCAATCCAATAATTAAATCATCCTTAATGCACAAAATATAAAGTTCCGCATCATCACTTTTTTTTAGTATGTATAAATTTTCATTATAACCAGTAGTTTTTTGGGATTCAATAAGACTTTTAAATGGGCTCCATTGAATACCAGCAAAAGGTAATCTATTATCATCTATAATACCTCTATCTCTACCTTCAAAACCATAAATAACACTAATATAGCCTTTAGAACAGTATAATCTAAAAATAGATTCATTATCCAAGAAAAACAAACTCATCGGCAAGCCATGAAATAAGTTTACTCTACGCGGGGCAATACTATCTTCATTAAGATAAACTATATCTTTTTCCTCTAAAACTATTCCTTCACAAATGCTCATATCTTCTTCACCAGATAAATCAAGTGTACTTGCAGAAACATATACACCATCACATATTTTCTTAAATCCTTTATTACCACTAAATGTAAATACAAAAACGACTAATAATGCTATTATTACTGATGCAACTGGCTTCAATATCATCTTTCTTGTGAAAAAAGGTCTTTTTCTTTTGTTTGATACTAATTCATATATTTCATTTCCTTTATTATCAAACTCTGGATACTCATATTTTAATAATTCTTTAATCTCTTTATCATTCATTTTTATCACCTATAATACTCCTTAATTTTATCCGTGCTCTTGAAATACGTTTTTTAACGTTTGCCTCGCTTATTGATAAAACTTTAGATATTTCTTTCAAAGATAAATCATTATAATAATATAATACTATAATTGTTTTATCATTGATATTTAGTTTATCAATAGCCTCTTGTACTCTTTTTTGAAGGGAATCTTCGTTATTATCTTGATTGTTTAAAATGTCAATGTGATCATTACTTATCAACATTTCTTTATTCTTGATATATCTCAAATGATCTATACATTTATTATTTGTCACTTTAATTAACCAATACTTTAAATGTTCGTCATCATTAAATTGCTTTCTAGATTCATATAGTTTCATAAATACTTCTTGTATTATGTCTTCTGTATCATTTTTACTATGAAGATAGTCAAAAGCAACATGTAATAACAACTTATAATAAGCGTTGTATACCCTGTTAAATTCATCATTAGTCATATGATTCATATTTCTTCCCTCCCCCCAGCCATTATCACTTATTTTCATCTTACACATAATAACGTTTGACAATAGCAAAAGGTGACATATTATTTTATTTATTTTTATTTTTTTATTTAATTAGTATTATATCATATTTGTAAGTTTATTGTAAAAGTAAGTATGTTTAGTTTTTCTTAGTGCATTTTATTAAAAAATTATAACTTTTGTGTAAACAAACTTTATTAGTTTTTTTCAGTCAATAAAAAAATAGGCAATTTTATTGATAACTAGACTTGAACCTTACCAAAATTGCCTATAAATAAAGAAAATGTGTTGATTTAAGCATAAAAACTCGTATTAGCACAGTTGTTTCAATATGTGAAAGGTAATTTTTGTTAATACAATGCACCCTCTATAAATGAAAGTGCACCCTCTAAGACTATATTTTTAGGTATATAAACTAAGTGACACATGACTAGTGTGACAAACGTGGCACAATTAATTATATTTGATTTTTTCTTTGTTTGTATAGTATTTTTGATTTGGTGCATTAGGCGAATCTTTAGTGGTTAGTAAGAGTTCCGAATTCAATAATGGATTCAGTATAGATTCAACAAAATGAGAACGATTAGATAAATCAATATGGTTTTGAATCTCTTGTCTTGATTTTGGCTCATTCATACAAAATTCCAGTATTTTTCGATCATATTCTCTATTTCCACCCCTTGGTGATGAAAAAGTAAAATCATTTTTAATTTCTTTTTGAATAAGCACACTACTTTCCTTTTTATCATATGTTAAATCGCACAATGTGATTACAAATTGGGCGGGATCAGAATATATTTTTGGCTGGTAATCTTTTGGATACATTTTGTAATCTGATATTATTTTTTCAAAGCCAGAGCCCGATGATTCCATCATATTACACAATTTAAATATTTCGCATATTATAGTGTTTCTTCTTTTTGATGGTATTTCCTCCATTGAGTAATCCTGTGCTCTTCCAGGGAGCAAAAAAGAGCCAGGAGACGCTATTCTAATTCTATCAATAAAAATGTCTATATCAATTTGAGTGCCATCAATATTGTAATCTCTATGGGCAACTGCATTTATTAATGCTTCTTCAATTGCTCTTTCGGGATAAGCCAGTAATGGTTTGTTTCCGCCTGCATCTTGCTTGACAAGCCCTGTTTTAGTATATAGTTTTATATACTTTTTAGCATAATCTAATATTTGTGGGATACTACCTTTATATTCTTTCTTATCTAACATCGTACTCGAGCCTTTATTTAAGCCAGGCCATACTCTACATGCTATATTACAATTCTCATAGTCACAATTATCTGCAAAAAGCATTAAACCATTAGAAACATTTTGATTTGAATCAATCGCATCAATACTTTCTAATTGCTTAAGTGTTATAAAAAGCTGATTATTATGTCTTTCTTGATATAATTCTTGAAGACCATCAAACGAAAATTCAAAATAGTTTCTGTTTGTAAATTGCGTATCGAATGGTTTTCTTTTGCTTGATAATACAAGTTCTTCTACCTGTTCTCCATGAGCAATAACACTTTGTCCTTCACGCCTTATATAAATAACATCCTGTTCATCGCTTCTCGTCATCCAAACAGGAGTATTATCATTTCTAAACACTATTACTTCTAGAATATATAGTTCTTCTTCAATCTTAATCTTGTTATAATCAAATCTAACATGAGGATGTAATTTTTTATCACACATATCATTTATATATAAAATTTCATTTTTTACTTGTTCTCTAGTTAGACCAATTGGATTCTCGTCATCATCGACACCAAAAAACACTTTTCCACCATCAGTGTTAGCAAAAGCAGCAATTTCCTTTAACCATTTTTCGTAATTTTTGTGTGAAACAATTTCTTTAAATTCGATTTTCTTTGTCTCAAATTCCTCATAATTGATATATTCTTTAAAATCCATAGTATAGTCTCCTTTTACTAATATGATTATACCATAGTTATTAAGAAAAATCAAGTTACTTGTATGGTTACTTGTATGGTTACTTGTATGGTAAACAAAAAATTACGACAAATTCTGCCGTAATTTCGCTTAACATATCTGGTGGATATGGGGGGAATCGAACCCCCGTCTTAACAAAACATCATTTCACTTTCTACATGTTTATCTCATTTTCTTTAGTTCATACATTATTACGTAATGAGCAAGATAATAATGACTATCTTTTGTATCTCGCACATTATGCCAAAGAACTCACAATGTGCAACCCACAGTATCTAAAATCCTAGATAGCGCCCTGAGAGACGGCTCTATTTCGGATGCATTCAATTAAGCAGCGAATGCTAAATTATAATTTTCGTTTCCGGTTATTATAAAAACCTCAGGTTTTAACGTGCCTACCCACGACATGCTTATAAAAATCCATCTAGCCAATCGAAACCAAAACATACCCATATTTAATTAGTTATATAGATTATATAACTAATTAATTAAAAATCAACTAAAAACTAAATTGCTTCTTGCATTTTTGCCTCTTCCATTTTGCTTGCTAGTCTTAATTTCCGCATAAACAAAACAAAGAATGGAATTGTGAAAACAAAAGTACAAAGATCAGCTGATGCTTGTGCAATTTCAACACCTAATAATTCTAGTGCCATTGGCACAAGAATTATAATTGGAATAAAGAAGATACCTTGTCTACAACTTGAAAGCAAAGTAGATTTCCACTTCATACCAATTGATTGGTATGTCATATTAGTTATGACATTTAAAGATAGTAATGGAAATACTATACTATTGTATTTCAATACTTCTTTACCAATCTCAATTGTTTCAAGTCCTCCTTCGATATCATTTTGTACAAACAAATCAATAAAGAATTCAGAAAAGATAAAACAAAATATTCCTGATACAGTTAAAACAATTGTCATCATTAAATAAGTGAACCACACTGCTTGTCTTACCCGCTTAAGATGATTAGATACATAATTATATCCAACCACAGGTTGGAAGCCTTGTCCCATACCTAAAGAAACTGAAAAGACTAGCATATAGATTTTTGTGGAAATGGAGATGGCTGCAACAGCTGCATCGCTTCCATATGAAAGTGCTACATTATTCAATATAATCGTTGCAACTGATGCAAGAACTTGTCTTGCAAAAGATGGCAGTCCGATTTTCACAATCTCAAATAATGTATTTATCTTTTTACTAACATATTTTAACTTTATCTTAATTATACTTTTACCACTTAAGAAAAATGATAATAAAATACTAAAACTAATAAATTGTGAAATTATTGTTGCAATTGCTGCACCACTAATTCCCAAATTCAACCCCCAACTACTAATAAATACTGGGTCAAGCCCAATATTTATTATTGCTCCAGTGCAAAGGCCAATCATTGATAATGATGTCTTTCCTTCTGCACGAAGTAAATTATTTAATACAAACGATCCAGCCATAATAGGAGAACCTATCAAAATGAAGGTTGCATAATTTCTCGCATATGGAAGTATCGTTTCAGATGAACCAAGTATTCTCATAAACCAATCAATAAAGATTAGTCCAAACAAAGCATATAAAATACCAAAAATAAGCGCAGATAAAAGAGCAGTATTTGCCACCTCCATCGCTTTCTCATTTTCTTTCTTTCCGAGTAGTCTTGATATCCAACTACCTGAACCCATTCCAAGTGTAAAACCAACAGCTTGAATTATTGCTTGTAAGCTAAATACAATACCAACTGCAGCAGTTGCTACTGGTCCAATTGTACCTACAAAATAGGTATCTGCCATATTGTATATGGCAGTAACAAGCATTGATATTACTGCGGGAATCGCGAGTGACGTGACAAGCTTAGGTATTTTAGTATTAATCATTTTATTATATTGTATAATATCTAAACTTTCAGCCATTTTTTATTCCTATGTTAATTTATAAGTTTATTTTAATACTTTCTTCATAATCGCGAAAGTTTGAGCAATTTTAAATCCTGCACCCATATAAACATATCTAGCATGGTTGTCCCAACCAGTATAGAATGTCATAAACTTAGCACCATTTTGTTTAGAATAATAAGCAAGCGATGCAAATAATGCTTTACCAAGTCCTCTTCCCCGTAAGCTTTCAGAAATGATAATACCATCGAAATGACCTCTTCCACTTTCTTCATTCCAGAATGCACCTGTCCAGCCTTTAACTTTACCATTATCACTTACTACTAAGAATGGATAAGGATGCTCTAATTCTAAATTCGATCTAATGCACTTTTCAAAATCAGGTGCTTTCACATCAGCATAAAATTCTTCAAGTCCTGAATGTTTATCCTTATCATATAATTCTATTGTAATTCCATCTTTTTTATTTCTTTCTAATATTTCATTAATACTTTCAGGATAAACATAATCACTTAAATTAAGATGAAATGCATGTTGGAAAGTAATAGGTTGATAACCATTATTTAGTAAGAATAAATATTCTCTACTATTAACTCTAATACCAGGAGTACATGGATGATCATGCTTATCAGTATTAGGAATATACCAACTATAAGTTGAAGGTAAAAAGTATGAAGCATAAACTGCACTATGACCATCCTCTTTTAATCCTTCTTCCATCATCTTAAGTAATTCATTACCTATACCTTGATTTCTATATTCTTTTAAAACACATATAGAATTAAAATATCCAGAACAGTTAGGATTACCTTTACATCCACTTCTTACAATACCAATAGAATAACCAACCAATTTATCTTCATCATAAGCAAGATAAACAAAATCAAAATCAAAATGTGGATTAGTTATCATATGATTCTTAAAACCTTCATAACTAAAAGGTTTTAAAAAATATTCTTCATTAACACAAGCATTCCAAACATCACGCATTTCTTTTAATAGATTATCACTACTTACATTACCTAATACTTCTTTTGCGCATTTATAATTCATCATTTTCTCCTAAATTGATTTATTAATATATTTTTAATTTTATAAAGATTTTATCTCATCTGATTCTATATCAGTTGATTCATCATTTCTTCCAATAAACACTTTATCAAGCCTATCAATTAACAATAAAGCAAGGACTAAGCATATACCAATACTAACTAATACATATGGTGCATTATAGATGAATGAAGCAGCCCATGTTGCTTCATAAAGCACAACACCAGAGAATGTATGGAAAAACACTCTTAATAATCCTGCTAATAAAATTGATACACCAAATAATATAACTTTTAATGATTTAGATTTATTATATGCTTTATTAATAAAAGCACCGCATAAACCAACAACAGTATATGGAATAACATAATCAAGCATAGCACCTATCACTCCTGCTGGGCTTCCCCAAAGCAATTGAACAGTACCAATTACAAAGCCTGTAGCGATTCCACCTAATACTCCATAATAATAAGCCATCAATATGATTGGTAGCATTGCTAAACTAATAGACCCACCAGCACTCCAAAAATCTGGAATGAATTTTGCTAGTAAATCAAACACCAAACCAATCGCACTAAAAATTCCTACATAAGCAACAAACTTTACAAATTTTCTTCTCTTCATTTTAAAAGCCTCCTTACTTTATAGGAAGCCTTTAAGCGTACAAAAATTATTGCACTTTCCCTACGCTAGCATTACCTAGATCAGGTTTTAGGTCGTTACCATTACGCAACTTCTCAGCCTTAGCTCCCTACTTTTTTGTTTGTTAGTTAGTTTTTTTTAATTAATCATTATACCCTTGAACAATTCCAGCTATATTAACATAATTAGAAAAGTCAGGATAATCAATTGTAGCTTCATAGTCATTGATATGAATTTCACTACTATTTTGAATATTGATAAAGAATAATTTATTTTGATCAAGACTAATCTCAATATCAATATCACTTGCTACATTATTTATTTTATCATCTTCTGTTATAGTTTCAAGTTTTAGTGACTTTATATTAACATTATCATTAACAAAGTTTCGTAATTCTTCTAATCCTCTAACTAACTTTTCATAATCTTCTTCATTAATGGCTTCACCTTGACTAGCTCTGATTAATAAATCAATAATTGATTTATTATCTTTTAAGAAGCTAACAATACCATTAATTCCGTTTTTCACATTGTCATTTGATAAAACATAAGTAGTCTTATTACCATCAACACTCTTTTCTGGTGTAAAGCTATTAATGATATCATTAATAGTATTAACCATATCAGATGTAATACCAAATGAAGATGCCATTGATAGAATTGTCTTCATATCAAATCCTGAAGATGTATCACCACTTAATAATAATGATGCAATCATCTCAAAAGGAATATCATTTAAAATCTTTTGGATATCAATCTCACCATCACTATCTTCTTTCACAATCTCGAATAATTCTGCTAAATTGATATATCCATAAGTTTCTTCATTCTTATATGTATATTCACCCTCGATATCACTTTCTTCTTTAATTGGTAAATTCATTTGAACATAAGCATAACCATCAAGAATATAAACAACAAATTCACTTAAAGCAACTTCGATTGCATCGAACTTTGCTTCTTCAAAATTTTCATCATCAGATTCAATATTAATTTCACCTTTAAATGTAAGATATGCTTTTAAGTTGTTGATATCATCTACAGCTATCTTTTCTAAGATACCACTTACATCATAATCAAATTGAATAGTTGCTTTTATATTTCTATTTACTGCCTCAGTTTCTTCATCATCATTATTTTCACCATTAGATTCATCTAAATCGTTTGGTTCTTCTAAACCTTCTTCAAAATATTTTTCTAAGAATTTGATTCTTAAATCTTCAAGCATTTTTTTTAATGCTTCATCACCAAGATCAACATTCAAATCTAATTTACTGGATATATGAGAACTAAAATCAATGCCATTTAATCTTGAGAAATTTGGATATTTAATTCTTTCGATATCATCTGCACCAACTTTAATAAATTCTAATTCTTCACCGAATAACTTAAATGTAATTGCTTCATCCTCTAAAAATCCACTTAATACAAGAGGCATATTACTAACTGTAGTGATAACACTAATCTTACCAGCGCTAGAAATTGAATAAGATGCATTATATGTTCCTTGTGGCATCGTAAGAACAGCTTTTTTATTCTCTTTAAATTCTAGAATTGTACCATTTGCATACCACGTACCAATCAAATCTTCTTCAGTTGGAATATAAGGCTCTTCAGGATCTTCTACTTTCTTCTCTTCCCATTTAGCATATAAAGTAATAACATCTAAATTACTATCGAGTGTAGTGAATGCTTTGGTATATTCACTATCAATATACCAACCAACAAAATCATAACCTTCTTTTGTAGGATTTTGAGGTAAAACAAAAGAACTAATCTGTTCAGTATTAAATGTCATACTAGCAATTTCATTACCACCATTAGTATTATAATTAACCGTAATAGTAAAATCTTTAGTCTCACCACAACTAGTTAATACTAAACATAAACAAAATAATACAAAAACTAATAATTTTCTAGTTTTAAAAAATATATGTTTCATGAGAATCACCTCCTCTAATCTACAATTAATTATATTTTATTTATCTTAAAAATATCTTTATTTAAATAATTTATTATGCAAACTTTCTAATAATATTATAAATAGCAAGACCAATAATAAGAACTGAACTTAATATTAATCCAGCATAACCTAATTTTTCACCAACTTTTACAAGCTTCTTCAACTTTTCATCTTGCTTCTTTTTAGAATAAGTAAGAGCAATAACACTAAATAAATAGACAGGAAAAACAATACCAAGAATAGAAAAGATGAATGTGGAAAGGGAATTTTCTAATCTATGATCATTTACTTCATTGCGATTATTATTTTGCATATTAACACCTATTAATCTAATACCTATTAATTACTTTCTTAGCGTAATTCTTTTGATCTTCAATCTTCATTGCTTCTCTCTTGTCATAATTCTTCTTACCTTGACATAAAGCAATCATTACTTTGGCAAGTCCATGAGCAATATAGACTTCTAGAGGTATCACTGTCAGTGATTCCTTTTGAGATTTCATTTGTAATTTCAATATTTCTTTTTTATGAAGTAATAGTCTCTTATCTCTTAATTCATCATGATTAAAAATATTTCCTTCTTTATATTTAGAAATATGCATATTTATGATTTTTGCTTCTCCATTCTTAAAATCAACATAAGCTTCATTAATTGAAACCTTACCTAATCTAATTGATTTAATCTCAGTTCCAAATAATTCTAAGCCTGCTTCATACTTTTCAAGAATGAAATAATCATGACTAGCTTTTTTATTTCTTGCTATCACTTTAAATTCATCTTTTTTTATCATCGTTTTATTCCCTTTATGTTATATATTAATGTTTATTTATTATCTTTTTTTGCTTCTTGTTACTCTTTTATTAAGTCCTTGCTTAGCTTTTTGGCTAGAACTTCTTTTAACGCTTACTCTTCCTTTATTTGAATACATTTTATCACTAGATAAAATAAAGTCAATTTCTTTAGTCTCACGACTAGCACTAATACACTTAACCTTAATTCTATCTCCTAAGCGATATCTTTTATGTTTACTAATACCTTCTAAACATAAATGTTCATCATTATATTCATAATAATCATCATGTAAATCAGATACCGAAACCAAACCTTCAACTAAATTATCAAGTCTTACAAAGAAACCAAAACCAGCAACTGAACTAATAGTACCTTCAAAATCTTCAAACAGATGATCTTCCATATATTCAGCCATCTTCATATCGATAACATCATATTCACAATCATTTGCTTTTCTTTCTTGTTCACTACATTTTAAAGCAATATCACTTAAATATGCATTATATTTATCTTCTTCAAATTCATTATTTGCTATAGCAGTATAAAAGCTTTCTGAATTGATAATATATTTCTTAAGTAATCTATGTACCATTAAATCAGGATATCTTCTAATTGGTGAAGTGTAATGTGTATAACAACTACTACCAAGTCCAAAATGTCCAATGTTAAGTGTATTATATTCAGCCTTAGCCATCATTCTAAGTAGCATTGTGCTTAATCCATAATCACTTTCATTAATCTCATTTAATAATTTTTGTAAATCCTTAGGATTTAAAGTCTTTATTTTATGATTAAATCTAAATGCTGTATTAGCAATTACTTTTTTAAATTTATTCAATTTAAAGCTATCAGGTTCATCATGAACACGATAAATGAATGGTAATTCTAAATGATAAACACTAGATGCTACTACTTCATTAGTATAAACCATAAAATCTTCAATTAGCTTTTCACCTTCACCTCTTTCTCTTTTCTTGATTTCTAATGGTTTACCATTATCATCAACTTCGATTTTAGCTTCAGGTATATTGAATTCTAAACTTCCTCTTCTATCTTTATCAAATCTTATGATATGAGATAATTCATGCATCAATTTGATATCATCAATAATATCATCATAAATACTATCAACTATCTTTCCTTCAATTATTTGATTAACAACATTATAAGTCATCCTATGTCTAGACTTAATCACACCTTCTGTTAATTCATAACTAATTAATTTAGCATCTTTATCAATTTCCATTTCAAGTGCCAAAACTAATTTTTCTTCATGTTCATTTAATGAGCATAAATCATTACATAATTTAAATGGAAGCATTGGTAATACTTTATTAATTAAATAAACTGAAGTCCCTTTTTCATAAGCACTTTTATCAATAAAGCTTCCTTCTTTCACAAAGAAAGATACATCAGCAATATAAACACCTAATAAATAATTACCATTAGATAGTTTCTTTATACTAATTGCATCATCTAAGTCTTTTGCATCATCACCATCAATAGTGATGATTCTTCTATCACTTAAATCCTTAATATTGTTTCGTCTTTTTATTTCACTATCTTTAATGTCATTATACCATTTAGTGATTTCTTCAACTTCGTTATTTACTTCATCACTAACGATATCGCTAAAACCATATTTATAAGCAATAGATAAGATATCAACACCAGGAGTGTTGATATTACCAATCACTTCCTCAATCTCACCAAAAATAACACTAGTGTTAGCTCCATTCTTGATTTTAATTCTAACAACATCACCAATGACACAAGTCTTATAATCCAGTATCACCACGTCAACATTATAATCATTTTCAATTCTATATAACGTATTCTTACCAAAGTCATTATAGCTTTTTCTAACTATACCAATTAAATAATCATTATTACGTTTTAAGATCTTACTAACTACACCTTCAACTCTTAAAGAACTATCACTGTTCATATTAGTAATACTAACTAAACAATAATCACCATCAAAGCTTCCATTAGTTGCATCTTTTGGAATGTATACTTCACTATCAAGTTCACTTGATTGAAAGAATCCATATCCTTTCTTCTTAATCTTGATATAACCTTTATATAAATTGAATTGTGATAATAATCCAATTCTATTTTTTTTACTATGATATAAAGTATAATCTTCCATCATCTCACGAATTAAATCACCTAATGTATCATCATCAAATTCAATATTTTTCTTTCTAAATATATCTTTGATTTCATCAATTAAAAGTGGTCCATATTCATCAACTTTGAAAAGATTGATTATTTCATCTCTTAACATACTTCCTCCTAACCAAATAAAAAGGCCTAAAAAGGCCTTAATATTTTCTGGTATTTATCGACAATACAATTATCTTTAACAATTTATCTAGCAATGAAGAATGAACAGATTATTGCAAGAACAAAGAAAATAACGCAAAGAACAAAAGTAATACGCTTAATCCAAAGTTCGATTCCTCTTTCCTTCTTGTTTGCAAATAATTCTGATTTTTCTCCAGTAAAAGTATTACTAGAATCTTCTTTAGAATCTTGTAATACAATAATAATTATTAAGAATACTGACACTATCAATAATAAGATATCCCAAAATGTCATAATTTGGCCTCCAAATTTATTACTTATTTTAATTTATTTTAATTAATTTTGTTGTTTTTATCTATATTAATTTTTTTACTATTCGATTATACCAAATTATGATTAATATATCAAGATAAATTTTTACTTTAATGCAATACTTAATACATCATTGATTGTACTTACTGGAATTATCTCTAATTCTTTAAGTACAGATTCTGGTACATCTTCTAAATCTTTCACATTATCTTTAGGAATTAAGATCTTCTTAAGTCCACTTCTATTAGCCGCAATTGATTTCTCTCTTAGCCCACCAATTGGTACAACTTTTCCCCGTAAAGTAATCTCACCAGTCATACCAAGTAAATGGTCTACTTTTCTATTTGAATAAAGAGAAGCAATAGCTGTTGCTAAAGCAACACCTGCACTAGGTCCATCTTTTGGCACAGCACCTTCTGGTACGTGAATATGCAAATCATTTTCTTTGAATAATTCTTCATTGATATGTAAATCTTTTGCATGTGCTTTTACATAAGATAAAGCAGCATATGCACTTTCTTTCATTACATCACCAAGCTTACCTGTTAAAGTAATATTACCAGTACCTTTAAAATATGTAGCTTCAATTGGTAAAGTATCTCCACCATATTGAGTATAAGCAAGACCAGTAACGATACCAACTTGATCATCAACATCAATCTTATTATAAGTAAATCTTGGTTTACCAATCCAATCAATTAATTTATCAGCTTTAACAATAACTTTAGAATCACTTAAGCCATTTGCTTTATTTTCTAAAATCTTCTTAATAGCTTTACGAATTAATGTTCCAATCAATCTTTCTAATTCACGAACACCAGCTTCCATCGTATATTCTCTGATTAATTTCCAGATTACTTCATCTTCAATCTCAAAATCTGCTTTTGCTAGACCGTGAAGTTCTAATTGTTTATCAATTAGATGACGTTTAGCAATTTCAAATTTTTCAAATTCAGTATAGCTACTTAGTTCAACAATCTCTAATCTATCCTTAAGTGCTGGTGGAATATTTTCAATATAATTAGCAGTAGTGATAAAGAATACCTTACTTAAATCATATGGTTCTTCTAAATAATTATCACTAAAGAATTTATTTTGTTCTGAATCTAAAACCTCAAGTAATGCACTTGCAGGGTCACCTCTATAATCACTACTTAATTTATCAATTTCATCAAGTAAGAATACAGGATTAACAACACCAGCTCTCTTCATACCATCTAAGATTCTACCAGGCAAAGCACCAAGATAAGTTCTTCTATGTCCTCTTATCTCACTTTCATCCTTAATACCACCTAAGCTTTGTTTTACAAATGGTTTATTTAAAGCAGTAGCAATAGATTTAGCAAGTGATGTCTTACCAACTCCTGGAGGACCAGCTAAGCAAAGAATTGCTTGTGGAGTTTTCTTTGTTAATATTGTAACAGCTAAATATTCAAGTACTCTACTTTTAACTCTCTCTAATCCATAATGATCTTTATCAAGTTGAGCTTTTGCTTTTAAGATATCTTTTTGATTTTTACTTTCCTTGTACCAAGGAAGAGCAATTAGGAAATCAAGATATGTTCTAACAATTCCGCTTTCACCACTATTGATTCCATACATACTATATCTATTAAGTTCATTAAGTGCTTTTTCTTCAATAGATTTAGGCATCTTACATTCTAAGATTTTCTTCTTTAATTCTTCAATTTCAGTTTCTTTCTTAACCTTATCGCCTAATTCATCTTGAATAACACGCATCTTTTCTCTTAAATAATATTCTCTTTGATTCTCATTGACATTATTTCTAACCTTTTGTTCAATCTCGTTTTCTAGCTTTTTCATATCAAGCTCTCTCTTGATATCTTTTAGGATATAAGCAAGTCGATCTGGAACAACAGGATTATTCAAATATTTAAGCTTTTCATTATATTCAAGTGGAAGATTGAATGCTAAAATGTCACAAAGCTTATCAGCAGTAATACCACCAGAGATTTGTTTTAATACAGCAGGTTTATCTCTAAATACAGCAGGTCCTATTTTTTCTAACTCCTTAATAACAAGTCTTAGTGCAGCAACCTCACTATCTAAATCATTTGATATGAAAGGCTTTGTTTGCACCTGACAAATAAAGAAAGGAGTAGTAGTAAGTATATCAATTAATTCACATCTAACCACACATTCAACTTTAAGCTTAAGAATTGAAGAAGCTTCATTACTTGATAAAATTTTACAAGCAACACAAATCTTATTTAAATCTTCAGGCTTTGCGTTTTCAACAACGAAATTCTTTTGAACTAATAATAAAATGGTTTTATCTTGACTGAGCAAGGCTTGTCTTACTGCCATCTTATTTCCATTACTAATACAATCAATATTGACTTCGTTATTAGGAAGTGGGACAATACTTTTCACAATGATTCCAGGCATTGTGTATGTTGCAACTTCAATATTATTAATCATTATTTATCCTCCTTTACTTTAATTTTATTTTTCATAGTTAGTTTTCTAATATTTATATATAATATTTATTTATTATAAATTATTTATTTTTTATTTGCTAAATCAAGAAAAGCTCCAAGTGAAGCATTATTTTCTTCTTCAGTTAGATTTGCTTGTTCTAACTTCTTTTGTAGATTATTTTGCTTTTTCTTAGATGGTGATTTCTTCTTTACTTCTTTTGGTTTTTCAGTAATAAAGATTGGACCAGCTCCACTCATAATAACATCTTTAGTAATGATACATTTCTTTAAATTTTCAATATCTGGTAATTTATACATTAATTCAAGCATTATATTTTCAATGATTGCTCTTAATCCTCTAGCACCAGTCTTCTTTTCAATTGCCTTATTCGCAATTTCTAAAATTGCATCATTTTCAAATTCTAATTCAACTCCATCCATCTTAAACATCTTTTGATATTGTTTAATAATAGCATTCTTAGGTTCAATTAAAATCTTTGAAAGCTCATCAACTGAAAGAGGAGAAAGTGGAGCAATGACAGGAAGACGACCTACAAGCTCTGGAATAATACCAAATTTTTGAACATCATCATGATTGATTTTATTATATGCTTCCTTATCACTATATAGTACTATATCACTATTCTTTCCAAAACCAATTACCTTTTTTCCAAGTCTTGTTCTAACATTATCAATAATACCTTCAAAGCTACCACCACAAATAAATAAGACATTTGTAGTATCGAATTTAATAAATTCTTGAAGTGGATGCTTTCTACCACCTTGAGCAGGAACGTTAGCAACAGTTCCTTCTAAAATCTTTAGAAGTGCTTGTTGAACACCTTCACCACTAACATCTCTAGTAATAGAAACATTATCTCCTTTTCTTCCAAGCTTATCGATTTCATCAATATAAATAATTCCTTTTTCAGCTTTTTTGATATCACCAGCAGCAGCTTGAATTAATCTAAGTAATACATTTTCTACATCCTCACCAACATAACCAGCTTCAGTTAAAGTTGTTGCATCAGCGATAGCAAATGGAACATCTAAGATATTTGCCAAAGTTCTAGCAAATAAAGTCTTACCACTTCCAGTTTCACCAATTAACAATATATTACTTTTTTCCATCACTACATCACTATCATTATAAAGATTATTTATAACTCTTTTATAATGATTATAAACAGCAACACTCAAAACCTTCTTTGCATAGTCTTGACCAACGATATATTCATTTAATTTCTCACAAATCTCCCGAGGCTTTAAATCAAGTTCAAGCTTCTTATCTTCATAAGAATTAATAAACATATCACTTTCTTCTAGATTTTCTTCATCCTCTTCCTCAATATCCATATTAAACATTCTATAACAGAGATCAACACAACATTCACAAATAAAGCAATCATGACCAGCAACTAGTCTTCTCATTTCGCTTCCTTCTTGACCACAAAAACTACATATTTGTTTTTTATCCATTGCTTAACCTCCTTTCAAAATTAATTAATATAGAAATTAAGATATTAGCTAACAATATACTCTTATATCTTTATATTTATATATTTATATTTTAAATTTTATTTTGCTTCTTTAGCTTCAGCAGCAGCTTTCTTTTGAGCTTTAACTTCAGGATCATTTAGATTAACAGCAGTAGACTTAACTAATTCATAAGCCTTTTGTAATCTAATATAAGGAGTAATAGCAACCTTACTATAAGTCTTCTTTAATTCTTTAGCATCCTTCTTCATTTCTTCAGCTGCTTTTGCGATTTCTTTTTCGTAATCTTCATCACTTACTTCAAAGTTTTCAACTTCAGCAATCTTTTCAAATACTAATCTTTCTTTAACACTATTTAAAGCAGATGGTTTAACAGTTTCTTTATATTGCTCTAAACCTTCCATTCCTGAATATTTAAGAAGCATATCAACTGTGATATTATACATCTTAGCTTGTTGTTCTAATCTCTTAATTTGTTGATCAACTTCATTTTGAACTAATTCTTCAGGAACTTCTAATTTTGCTGCTTTTACAACTTTATTTATACAATCATCATTAAATTTGTTTTCACTAGCTTCTGTCTTTTCTTTTAACAATAAATCACGAACAAATTCTTTATATTCTTTAGCTGTCTTAACACCTTCAACTTCTAATTCATCACAAACAAAGCTATCAGTTAATTCAGGTAAAACTTCTTTTTTGATTTCATGAAGTTTAACTTTGAATACTGCTTCCTTACCAGCTAAATTGCTAGCATGATAATCTTTAGGGAATGTAACAACTACATCTTTTTCCTCTTCAACATTCATTCCAACCATTTGATCTTCAAATCCAGGAATAAGTTGACCACTACCAATTACTAAACTATAATTGTCAGCTTTACCACCATCGAAAGGAACACCATCAACAGTACCTAAAAAATCAAATACAGCTGTATCATCTTTTTCAAGCGCTCTATCTTCAACTGTTTCAAGTTCTGCATGTTGCTTTAAGATTCTTTTTACATATGCTTTGATATCATTAGCTGTAACTTTTACAACTTCTTTCTTAACTTCAACACCCTTATATTGTCCAAGTTTAACTTCTGGATAAACAGCAACAGTAATAACAAATTTAATATTGCTACCTTGCTTAACAGTAGTCCAATCAACATCTACTTCTGGTTGTGCACATACATCAACTTTGTTTTTCACAATATAATCAACATATTCACTATTCATAACTTCATCTAGTGCATCACTATATAAAGATTCAACACCAAATCTAGATAAATACATTGCTTTAGTGATTTTGCCTTTTCTGAATCCAGGAACTTCAACTGTTTCCTTCTTCTTTTCGAATGCCTTATCTAATGCCTTATCAAACTTTTCACTTTCAACATCGAAAGACAATTTAACTTTACTACCTTTTAATTTTTCTAATTTAACGCTCATGATTATTCTCCCTTTTTAACTTTCCTTTTTAATTTCTTTAAGATTATACCCTTTTTATATCTATATTTCAACTATTAAGATTTTTTAATAATTTCACTAAATGCCACATTAGCAATTAATTCTAACATTTCAAGCTTTCCACTCTCATGTTTTCCATTCATATTTGAATATACTTGATCAATCATTTCATAATAGCATATTGTCATATGTTCAGCCATATGTTCACTATCGATATCACTACCCAAACTAAATGCACTATCAAATATTAAAAGTAGAATTAATACTGAATATTCATTTTCATCTTCAATATTATTAATCAAAGAAAGTGGTGAATATTCGCCATTTAATATATTATTCACTTTATCACTATTTAATAATTTCGATCTTTCAATATTACTTTTAATCCTGTAATAATCTTTTATGATTAATAGAGATGCAAATAAATATACATACATTTCATAATTTTCTTTACCACTTAAGATTAAACGCTCAATAAAGAAAATATTATAATCATTCTTTTTAATTATAAAATTAGATTTCATTATCCATGAAATATAAGCTTCATCAAGTTCATCTAAATTAATTTTGAATGTTAAAGCGGAAATACCTTCATAATCTTTTAAGATTATCAGGTGCTTTAACTTATCAATTTCTTTTATATCTTTATCCATATTAATTTCCAACAGAATAACCCAAAGATTTCAAATTTTCATTAAAGACAAATTGTAAATTATCACCTTCAGTCATTCCAATCCCACTACTTAGCAATATTTTACTATCATTTGTAATAACAACAGCTTCAATTCCTTCGTTATGACTTGCATACATAATCGCATCCTTTGCACCTAAGGTAAATAAAGATGTCGATAAAGCATCTGCATAAAGTGAATTATCTTTATATATTTTATTATTTACAATAACAGTAATACTAACAATATCATTATCAACTGGATATCCTGTAAAAGGATTTAAAATATGATGATACATTTTTTCGTCAATTGTCTTTATATATCTTTCATATATACCACTTGTTACTAAACTATAATCATTACCATCAGTACTGATATAACCAATAATATTTTGGTTTTCATCAAATAATTCATGAAATGGAGTAGTAATACCAACATTGTATTGTTTATTACCATAAACATAGACATTACCACCAACATTCACAATCCCAAAATTTAAGCCATAATCTTTCATTGCATTTACTATATAATCTGTTGCTAATCCTTTAACAAGCGAGCCTAAGTCAATTTTAACGCCTTCTTTTTGAAATTTAACGCTGTATGTCTTTTTCTCTTCTTCTTTCAATTCATCACTTGCATCATCAATTAATTTTTCACTTAAAATAATATAATTTGAATTAACTAAATCAAGTTTTGCATTTATTTCTTCATCTTTTGGTATTTCTTCATAATTATTGTTTATATAATATTTATTCTTAAAATCCCATACTTCAATTAATGGATATACTGTAATATCAAAACCACTACTTACATTTTCATGTATATATTTAGCTTCCTTAATTAAATTATAAAATTCTTCATCTATCTCTATTTCTTGTTTATCTGCTTCATTATTGATTTTACTAATCAAGCTAGTAGAGAGATTGACATTATATTTATTATCAAGTTCATATAATATATCATTGCATTTACTTTCTAGTTGCTTCATTTTTACTTCATTTAGATTTTTATAAATTATTATATAAGGATTAATAGAAAATGATTCTCTTAAATAAATATAATTAATGGTTCCATTATTATCACAGCTTGTTAATATAAAAATAGCTGTAATCATCATAAGCAAGATAGATAAAACATTAATTAATTTTTTTGCTTTCATAAATAATACCTTTAATCTTCTTTTATTACTAAATGATTATAACATTAAAAAATTATATTTACCATATAAAAAAGGTTAAGTATAGAAATTAATCTAGACTTAACCTAATATTTAATTTAATTATTATAATTTAATTATTATAATTTAATTATTATTAATCATCAGCACCTAATGCTTCAAGTCCTTTAATGTTTTGTACTTTCTTTGTTTTAATATTCTTAACTAACAAGAAGAAGACTAAAGCAGCAAGACCAATTAAGATCCATGAATACATTGGAAGTGTACTCCACTTCTTTGTTTTAAGTAAGAACAAACCAAGAAGTAATGGAGTGATAGTTTGAGCTGACATACTAGCAGCATAATAGAAGCCTGTAAATTTACCAATCTTACTATTTGGACATAGTTCAACAACCATTGGGAATGAGCAGTTATGAACTAAAGCCATACCAAAACCTTTTAATACCCATACAGCAAATAGAATAAGTGGGAATTTATTTAGTGTTACATCAACACCATTAATCTCTTGAACATATTCTGCTCCTTTTTTAGTAAAGAAGGCCATAATGAATAAACCAACAAAAGTAATAAGTAAACCAATAGTAACAGTCCATTTACGTCCAATCTTATCAGCAATAAAACCAGCAATAGCAAAACCTACAACTGATGCAACACCACCAACAATGATAAGTGTGCTAGTATAGCTTGATGAAGAATTAAGGCCATATATTACATAATTACCAATATAAGTTCCAAGTGCATTATCACACATAAACCATAAAAATTCAGCACCAAGAATAGCAAGTAACATATTTCTATTACCTTTAGTCATTGGTTTATCTTCTTCTACAGGAGTTGCAGATACAGCATATTTTTCTCCTTCAGCAAGTTCATCTTTTAATTCAATAGCAAGTTTATTTTCTTTAACAGTAAAGAATAATACTAAAGCAGAAACAACCATTAATAAAGATGCAACAATAAATGGAACTTCAATTATCCATAATTGTCTATTTGCACTAGGTACATTAATATAATTTGAAAGCTTCAAGAAGATACCAAGTACAGTAGCAAAAGCACCACCAAAATAACCCATAATATTAATAATACCATTTGCCTTAGCTCTTAAAGGCTTAGGTGTAATATCAGGCATCAAAGCAACAGCTGGATTACGATACATCATCATAAACAATAAGACAATTACCATCATTGCAACCATACCAATAATATTATTCATATGGAATAATAAAGGAATGAATGGGAATGCTAAAGCGGAAACAAATGTACCAATCAAGATGAATGGCATACGTTTACCAATAGGTGATTTAGTCTTATCAGAAATAGAACCAAATATTGGAAGTAAGATTAAAGCAGCTAAATTATCACATGCCATAATTATACCAACAATCCATTGAACCTCTAATAACTTATCAGGATCACCTGCTTTAAGTTCAGCTGATGTGAGTCCAAACATTTTCTGAGCAAAGATATCTGTTAAAAATGTAGGACACCAAGAATCATAGACTTGCCATAATAATAAAATACCAAAGAAAGCAAATCCAATCAAAAAAGTTCTTTTATAATTCAATTTAAAATTCATTTAATTTTCCCCTTCTTTTAAAGATTTGATAATTCATTTTATCAAATCTTTTTTCTATAATCAATATTTTGTGTTATAATCATTACAGTTATTAATTTAAGTAAAAATTAGGAGAGAAAGATGAAACAAATAGATTATTCAAAACCTATTATTACAGCACATAGAGGTGCAAGTGGTTTAGTTGAAAGAGAAAATTCTTTAGAAGCTTTTGAAAAAGCAATCGAAGTTGATAGTGATAATATTGAATGTGATATTAGAAGAACAAAAGATAATATCATTATTATCAATCATAATCCTGATGTTGAAGGAATGATTATTAAAGATCATACTTTAGATGAAATCAATGAAGCAACCTTAAAGCAAGGATATAAATTACCTACTCTAAAAGAAGCGCTTAAACTTATAAAGGGTAGAATCATCATTGATATCGAAATCAAGGAAGAAGGATATGAAGAAGAATTCTTAAAAGAAACATTATCAATTCTTAATGAAGATGAATTTTATATTAGATCATTCTTTGATAATTCAATTAAAAAAATCAAAGAATTAAATCCTAAGATTGTATGTACTCTTTTATTAGGACTTGAAAATGTGAAATACGGAATCTTCTCTCGTGGCAATGAATTCTTTCCATATAAAAGAGTAAAGAGATGTAAATGTGATAATGTATCTCCACATTATTTACTTATTCAACTCTTCTTCTGTAAAAGAATGCATAGGCATGGAGTCAAAGTATTTGCTTGGACTGTGAATGATGAAGAATTGATGAAGAAAGAATTAAAGAAAGGTGTGGATGGTTTAGTTACTAATTATCCTGATCTTGCAAAGAAAGTAGTAAATGATTATTTAAATAAAAAGAGAGGCTAGAAAAATCTAACCTCTCTTTTATTATTTAATAATATTATTATTTACTATTCCCATTTAGCATATACTGTCATTCTACTTGTAATAGTAGCACCTTCTAAGCTTTGAGTTAACCCTGAATCAGTAAACCAACCAGCGAATTTAGCTCCTTCTTTAAATGGAACAGCAA
>JAFSVH010000090.1 GCA_017450215.1 Bacilli bacterium
TTCAATTTTGAAAGAAAAGTTTGGTGACTATAGCATAGTGGATACACCTGTTCCCATACCGAACACAGAAGTTAAGCACTATTACGCTGATGATAGTTAGGTTTCCTTGCAAAAGTAGGGCGTTGCCAAGCTTTCTTTCTATTTGGGGGTTTAGCTCAGCTGGGAGAGCATCTGCCTTACAAGCAGAGGGTCGGTGGTTCGAGCCCGCCAATCCCCACCATGTTGCCGACTTAGCTCAATTGGTAGAGCAACTGACTTGTAATCAGTAGGTTGCGGGTTCAATTCCTGCAGTCGGCACCATTTGTCTCCGTAGCTCAGACGGTAGAGCAACTGACTTTTAATCAGTGGGTCGGGCGTTCGAATCGCCTCGGAGACACCATCTAACAAACTGCATTTATTTGCCTGAGTGGCGGAATAGGTAGACGCGCAGGACTTAAAATCCTGTGGTAGCAATACCGTGCGGGTTCGATTCCCGCCTTAGGCACCATATATGTGGGTCCTTAGCTCAGCTGGGAGAGCGCCTGCTTTGCACGCAGGAGGTCGCCGGTTCGATCCCGACAGGATCCACCATTTTTATAAATATGGCGGTGTAGCTTAGTTGGCTAGAGCGTCCGGTTCATACCCGGAAGGTCGTAAGTTCAAATCTTACCGCCGCTACCATACTCTTAAAAAAATCGGACCCGTAGCTCAGTTGGTCAGAGCTACCGGCTCATAACCGGTTGGTCATAGGTTCGAGTCCTATCGGGTCCACCAGTTATGAAAGATATATCGCGGAGTAGAGCAGTTGGCAGCTCGTCGGGCTCATAACCCGGAGGTCGTAAGTTCAAGTCTTACCTCCGCAACCATAAATGGTCTCGTGGTGTAGTGGTTAACATGCCAGTCTGTCACACTGGAGATCGCGGGTTCAAGTCCCGTCGAGACCGCCAGTTTAATTTAATACAAAATATGGTCCGGTAGCTCAGCAGGTAGAGCAATGGACTGAAAATCCATGTGTCGGCGGTTCGACCCCGCCCTGGACCACCATATTTTGGAGGAATACCCAAGCCTGGTTGAAGGGGTCGGTCTTGAAAACCGAAAGGGTGTAACAGCCGCGGGGGTTCGAATCCCTCTTCCTCCGCCATTGAAATCGAATTGCGTTGCAATTCTTTTTTTTATTATTTATAAAAAATAAAAGGAGATTTTAATAATCTCCTTTTAATAATTTGATTGTTTTCCTATCATAATCAATAAAACCATCTCTTTTTAAATTACTTAATTCTCTAGATAGTGATGGCCTTTCTACATTTAAATATTTTGCTAGTTCTTCTTTTTTAGGAATAGGTATAATATTAGAGTGTAACAAATTAGATCTATTGACTAAATAAAACAATATTTTTTCTCTTATGCTTTTTTGAGATAATATTTTAATTCTTTGTTGAAGTTGTATATATTTATTAGATGTAGCTGATAAAAAAGATTCTATATTATCTCGAACATAATTAATATAATCTTGCTTTAATATCAATTTTAACGTTGTAGCTTTAGTTGCTTCTACTGTACCCAAGTAAAAAGGTTTATCAGAAAATAACAAATTTACTCCAAAAAGATCTCCATCTTTGATTTTTGATATCAAAAAATCATTATATAGAATAGATGATGTATGAATAGTGATTTCTCCGTTAATTACTAAACTAATGTATTTACATTCATCATTCTCATTAAAAACTATATCACCTTTATTATATGTTTTAATTATTCCTTTTATATTATTAATTAAATATTTATACATAATTTCTCCTTTGTAACATATGTTACGTTTTTTAAATTATATATTAGATATAATGAAAAAGCAAATGTGAGGTGTTTAATTATGAGAAATATTAAAAAATTATTTATTCTATTAATAGGTTTAATTTTTACTTTAGCTTTATGTTCATGTAAAGATGAAGATTTACCAAATGCAAAAGTAATGCTTCCACAAGGAATTCCTGCTGTAGCTTTAGGTAATTTATTAAGTGATGAAAAAATTGATTTTACAATCGTCGATGGTCCAAGTGTTTTGTCTGCTGAATTGATGAAAGAAGATTATGATGTTATAGTTGCTCCTATTGTTTTGGGAGCTCAATTATATACAAAAGAAACACTAAAATATAATTTAAAAGCTGTTCTTACAGAAGGCAACACATTCTTAGTATGTAAAGAAGCAAAGAAGATTTCCTCATTAAAAGAACTAGAAGGAAAGAAGGTTGCTGCATATGGAGAGAACACTGCGCCCGATATTACTTTTAAAGCTGCATTAAAGGCAAATGGAGTTGATATCACAAAAATAGAAATAGTTTATGAAAATAGTGTAAGTGATGTGTTATCAAATAGATTTTTAACTGATGATTCAATTGATTTTATTTTATCTGCTGAACCAATTATTTCTAAAATTAAAACTGCATTAGTTGCTAAAGTTGGAAAAATTGAAGTGTATGACCTACAAAAAGCGCTAGAATCAAATGCTGATTTTATTCCTCAAGCTGGTGTGTTTGTGAAAAAGGGAGTAAATGAAAAAGTAATAAACAGCTTCCTACAAAAATTAAGCGATAATATTAATGATTTAAATATGGATGCTGAAAAATATGTTACAAAATTATTTACTTATGAAGGTGAATATGCATCTATTTTTACAACATTAGGACAAAACGTAATATTAGAAAGCATTCCTAATAGTTCAATAATATATAAGGATGCTAAATCAAACAAAGAAACATTGGATAAATATTTTGCTATGATTAATGAATATAATAACAAGATATTATCTGGTAAAACAATTGATGAAGACTTTTATAAAGAATAATGGATTTTACTTTTTAGGAATAATTTTGTTAATTATTGTTTGGGAGGTAGTAAGCGTCGCTTCTAATAACGCCATTACCTTCCCATCAATTGGGGTTATACTAAAATCATTAGGAGAAATTATAACTATAAAAAATAGTTATTTGGTTTTCTTATATACAATATTAAGACTTTTGATATCGATTTTAGCTAGTATATTGATTGCTTCTTTTCTTGCTTATTTTGCAAGGCGTAGCAATGTATTTAAAAAAATTATCACTCCAATAATCACAATTATCAAAACTGCTCCAGTCGTTTCCTTTATTATCATCTTGATTGTCCTGATTGGTCATGATAAAAGTTCTATTATTGTTTCGTTTTTAATTACTTTACCAATATTATATGAAGGGTTTTATAATGCATATAATTCTATTAATAGTGATATCAAAGATGAGATAAAATTATTAAGTAATACTAATTTTTATGTAATCAAGAATATATTTATTCCGATTATGATGCCATATATTATTACTTCGCTTCTTCAATCAGTTTCACTAGGAATTAAATCGCTTGTAATGGCAGAATTAATTACTCAACCTAAATATTCAATAGGAAGAGAATTATTGCAATATAGGAATTCTCTTGATATGGGTGGTATTATGGCGTGGACGATTATATTGATTGTTGTCATGATTGTATTTGAATTGTTGCTTAATAAATATAAAAACAAAATTGAAAATAGAATATAAAAAAGCTGTAAATTTGAATTTACAGCTTTTTTTAAAAACATTATTAAATTTTATTCAACAATATAAGAAACCATTCTATTTACAGCTTTTAAATTTTCTAAAGTTGTTCTTGTAGAAACACCATAAATATTAGGATCATTAACATAGAAATATATTTTGCTGCCTTCAATCTTATATCCTGTTAAGACCATCAAATGACCTCCAGTTGTATAAGTTTTAGCATCTGTTTTAAATGTTCCTCTAATTGAGGCAGATATTGGGCCTACATAATTCAAATGATACATTATTTCTTCATAACTTTGGAATTTTTTTACATATGAATTAAATCCTAATGAACCAATTCCAATACAATTATAGCTCCAGTTTCCATAAACATTGTTTCCATAATCCTTTAATAATGGTGCCATATATTGATGAGGGTATTGAGTTGTGAAATCAAATGAATAGCCCTTATGCATAACAAGCATTGTTGAAGAAGTTACACTACATATAATTCCACCAATATTAGGAACAATGTGTTGATATAATTCTGGCACATCATATTTTACTTCTTTTCTAATGTTTGTGATATCGACAGTAAAATCTTCTACATTATAGAATATAGTCAATGCAATTAAAGAAACTATAGGACCAGTTTCGCTTACCTTGCTTCGTTTCAACACAATTTGAAGTTGAAATGCTGTTGCTTGGTATGATGATGTAGTCTTTATTTCGTCTTCTGACATTGTTACATAAGTATCGTTTTGACCATAGCAAGCATTTTGTAGTCCAAATCCGAACTCACCATAAGTAAAGTATTTAGACCATTTGTTATTTACTTTCAATCTTACTTTTAATTCGCATGTTTCTGTTTTACTTGATATTGCAGAATATGAACCAACGCATTCAAAAAAGTTGTTAACGCTGATTTCGTCGGTTGTATATGTTCCTTTTAGTGCTCCGTCAGCAAGCACTAATTTCCCGTTTGAAATTTTTGTTGATTCTTTAGTTCCAGTAAATGTTCTATCAATAAACATATGTGGCTCATAAGCAACATATGTTATAAATTCTGTAGTCGCTTCATGTTCACCAGATGTAAGTTTTAAAGATAATGTAACTTGTTTATATGTTTTGTTTTCTTTATTAATAGTTCCATCATTATTTAATACAGTAGGATCGCTTGATGTCCATTCTAATTTCACATTGTGTAGTGATTTAAGTAGATATATATCGTTAGATATAATATTTGGTATCACTATTTCATCTATGCATTGATTAATATGGTTTATTGCTTCGTTTGGAATAACTGTAACTTCAAATACTTTTGTTACTGCCACATTTTTAACATTAATAGTAGCAGATAATAAAACAATAGTATTTGAATTAATATAACTTATTCTTCCAGATGTTGTTAACACTTCTTCATTGTTTGATGACCATATGATATCGTAATCTTTATTATCGATAGTAATTGATGATGAAATATGTAAATTTGTTTCAACCATGCTTGGGATATTTAAATTATTTAGTGCATTTAGATATTTAGCTTTATCAAGCTTTTTAGCTGTTACAGTAAAAGATTTGGAATATGTGTTTGTAGATCTTGAAACATTGCAGGTTAGTGTTACAGCAGTATCTTCATCTGGATAATTAAATACACCACTATTTGATATGATATTTGGTTTTGAACTAACCCAACTAGTGCTAAAGCGATATGAACCATAAGTAACTTTGCTAGGTAGTTCGATATCGTCATTTGTTTCGTCAGGAAGTGATACCGAACTAAATGCTTTAGAAATTAGCTTACTTATTTCTACTCCTTCAACAACAATATCAAAAGATTTTGTCATTTCGATATCGTTGTATTTGAATGTTCCTGTCAAAGTAACGTAAGCTTCATCCTCTGATAAAATAACTTTTCCATCGCTTGTTAAAGCATCTTCGTTGTCACTAGACCAAACAGCAGTAATGGTTTTGTTGTTGAAAGTATAGGAATCACTTAGTTCGATATCATCACTTATGTTTTCTTCTATAGTAAATGATGATATAAAATCACTTAATGTTTTGTCATTCCTTTCTCCACAACCTATTAATAATAAAACGAATATTATAATAAGAATAAAATACTTAATTTTAAATTTAATCATAATGACTGTCCTCTTTTCATAAAGTATTTTAACACAACATTGTTTGTATGACAATTATCAAAATATAATAGTAGGAAATAACCAATTAAAAACAAAAGAAAAAAGACTGGTTATTAATTAATATAATATTGGAAAAATAAAAAAAATTAAAAAGTTCTTGCCTTTATGGTTCACTAGTGTTAAAATCTATAAGGCTTAAGGTAGGCAGAGATATGGGAGGTTGCTGATACACACGGTTGAGTTGCCTATGGTGTGGTTCAGGTTTTTCCATTGAGCCGAAAAAGTACTAGATACTAAATTAGGAGGATAATATGGCAAAGAAATCATTGAGAATTAAATTAATATCTTATGATCACAGATTATTAGATGAAGCTGCAATGAGAATTGTTGAAACTGCAAAGAATACAGGTGCTGAAGTTTCAGGACCTATTCCACTTCCAACAGAGAAAGAAGTTTTCACAATTATTCGTTCACCTCACAAACACAAAGATAGTCGTGAACAATTTGAAAGAAGAACACACAAGAGATTAATTGATATCGTTTCAACAGGTCCAAAGACTATGGATTCATTAAAACATATCGATATCCCAAAGGGTGTTGAGCTAGTTCTTATTTTTTAGTTTAAAAAAAGACTTTTAAAAAAATTTTTAAAAAAGATTCAAAAGTTATTTGAAAATATTATAAGGAGGAAAATTCATGGCCAAAGGAATCTTAGGTAAAAAAGTCAAAATGACTCAGATTTTCGTTAATGATCAATTGGTTCCAGTAACTGTTGTTGAAGTTACACCAAATATCGTTATGCAAAAGAAAACTGTTGAAACTGACGGTTATCAAGCCGTTCAATTAGGTTATGATGATGTTAAGAAAAACATTACTAAACCTGAAGAAGGACATGCTAAAAAGGCTAATACTTCACCTAAGCGCTTCGTTAAAGAAATTGCTGGTGAAGAAATGATGGCATTTGAAGTAGGTCAAGAAGTTAAAGCTAATATATTCAAAGAAGGTGAAATTGTAGACGTAACTGGTACATCTAAAGGTAAAGGATATGCTGGTGGTGTTAAACGTCATAATTTCCACATCGGACCAAAGGCACACGGTTCAGGATATCATCGTGGTGTTGGTTCAATGGGTTCTATTGATGCTGCAAGAGTTAAAAAAGGCAAGAAGATGCCTGGTAGATTAGGTGGAGAAACTGTAACAATTCAAAATCTTGAAGTTGTTAAGATTATCCTAGAAGAAAATGTTATGTTAATTAAAGGTAATGTACCTGGAGCTAAAAATTCTTATATCACTATTTATAATGGTGTTAAAGCACACACTCCAGAAGTTAACCCTGATGCATTAGCATAGAAAGGAGACTAAAGATGCCTAGTATTAAAGTTTTAAATCAATTAGGAGAAGAAGTTAAAGAACTTAACTTAAGTGATGAAGTATTTGCTATTGAACCTAATATGCAAGCAGTTGTTGATGTTGTTAATTCACAACGTGCTGGTATGAGACAAGGCACAGCTGACACTAAGAATCGTACAGAAGTTAGTGGTGGTGGAAGAAAGCCATATCGTCAAAAAGGTACTGGTAGAGCAAGACAAGGATCAATTAGATCTCCACAATTCGTTGGTGGTGGTGTTGTATTTGGACCAACTCCAAGAAAGTATGTTTTAAAGGTTAACAAGAAAGTTGTTAAACTTGCTGTTAAGAGTTTATTATCTGACAAACTTGCTAATAATAGTTTAGTGGTTGTAGATAAATTTGAATTAGCTGAAGCAAAGACAAAATTATTCGTTGAAGTAATGAATAATATTGGTGCTTATGTTAATAAAAAGATCGTTGTTGTTACAGATGAAGAAAACTTCAACTTAGAATTAGCTGGAAGAAATGTTCCAAACTATTATATACAAACTAAGTCTCATTTAAGCGTTTATGATTTAATTAATGCTGATATGTATGTAATGACAGAAGATGCTGTTAAGAAATATGAGGAGGAACTTAAATAATGAAAAAAGGTTATGATGTTATTGTTCGTCCATTAATTACTGAAAAGACTACAAAACTTATTGAATTAAGACAATATACTTTCGAAGTTAAACAAGGAAGTAATAAAGTTGAAGTTAAGAAAGCTGTAGAAGAATTGTTTGATGTTAAAGTTGTTGCAGTAAACATGGTTAACACTCAAAGAAAAACTCGTAAAGTTGGAAAATATGAAGGATTACGTCCAGCAGTTCAAAAAGCTGTTGTTACTCTTGCTGAAGGCAATAAGTTAGACGTATTCGAAATCTAGGAGGAATAAATCAATGGCTATTAAAAAGTATAAAGCTATAACAAACGGTCGTCGTGATATGACAGTTTTGGTTTATAAAGATGAAATCACAACTACAAATTCACCTGAAAAAAGTTTGTTAGCTCCTTTACATTCAAAAGGTGGCCGTAATAACACTGGTAGTGTTATGGTTCGTCATCAAGGTGGTGGAGCTAAGAGAAAATATCGTATCATTGATTTCAAGAGAGATAAATATGATGTACCTGGCACGGTAAAGACAATCGAATATGATCCAAATAGAAGTGCTAATATCGCATTAATAGTATATGCTGATGGTGAAAAGAGATACATCATTGCACCTAAAGATTTAAAGGTTGGCGCAACAGTACTAGCAGCTGACAAAGCTGATATCAAAGTTGGTAACTCTTTACCACTTTCTAATATTCCAGTTGGTACTTATATTCATAATATTGAATTACATCCTGGTAAGGGTGGTCAATTAGTAAGAAGTGCTGGAACAAGTGCTCAAATCTTAGGTAGAGAAGAAAAGTATGTTTTAATTCGTTTAACAAGTGGCGAAGTTAGAAAAATTTTAGCTGTTTGCCATGCTACAATCGGTGTTGTTGGAAACGCTGATTATATGAATGTCAATATTGGTAAAGCTGGTAGAACTCGTTATATGGGTATTAGACCTACAGTTAGAGGTTCTGTAATGAACCCTAATGATCACCCTCATGGTGGTGGTGAAGGTCGTGCACCTGTTGGTCGTAAGGCTCCTCTTACTCCTTGGGGTAAACCTGCTTTAGGTAAGAAGACAAGGGATCCAAAGAAAAAATCATCAGAACTTATAGTTCGTCGCCGTAACGGTTAATAAGAGGAGGTAAAATATGGCTCGTTCATTAAAGAAAGGCTTTTTCTGTGATGATCATTTAATGAAAAAAGTTGTTGAATTAAATGAATCTAATAGTAAAAAAGTTATTCAAACATGGTCAAGAAGATCAACAATCTATCCAGATTTTATTGGACACACTATTGCTGTTTACAACGGTAAGGAACACGTTCCAGTATATGTTACTGAAGATATGGTTGGTCATAAATTAGGTGAATTCGCACCTACAAGAACTTATCGTGGACACGGTAAGGATAAGAATGCTTAGTTAGGAGGAAATTAAAATGGAAGAAGTTAAAGTTGCAAGAGCTGAAGCTAAGACTGTTAGAATTTCTGCTACTAAGGTTAGATTAGTTATTGATAATATTAGAGGCAAAAAAGTTGGTGATGCATTAAATATTTTAAGATTAACACCAAATGGTGCAAGCTTTGCTGTTGAAAAAGTTTTAAAGTCTGCAATTGCTAATGCTGAACACAACTATGAAATGGATGTAAACAAATTATTTGTAAAAGAAATTTATGCAAATGAAGGTATTACAATGAAGAGATTTTTAGCACGTGCTAAAGGTAGTGCTAGTAGATTATATAAGAGAACAAGCAACATTACAGTAGTTGTTGCTGAAAGAGACTAAGGAGGGCAACCATGGGACAAAAAGTTAATCCAATCGGTATGCGTTTAGGAATCATTCGTGAATGGGATTCTAAATGGTATGCAAAGAAAAATGATGTACCTGCATTACTTCACGAAGATTTATTAATCCGTAATGAAATTGAAAAGTTTTATGACAAGGAAAGAAAAGGTCAAGTTTCTCGTATTTTAATTGAAAGACTAAGAAACAAAGTTAGTATCGTTCTTTACACTGCTAAACCTGGTATTGTAATTGGACGTGAAGGACAAACTAAAGCTCAAATCGTTAGTAAATTACAAAATTTAACAAAGAAGACAATATTCATGAATGTTGTTGAAATTAAAAATCCTGATTTAGATGCTAAATTAGTTGCAAGAAGAATGGCTGAAGAATTAGAAAACAGAGCATCATTTAGACGCGTTCAAAAGAAAGCTATTCAACAAACTATGAAGGCTGGAGCTAAAGGTATCAAAACTTCTATTTCTGGAAGATTAGGTGGTGCTGAAATGGCTCGTGCTGAAGGATATTCTGAAGGAACAGTACCTCTACACACTTTAAGAGCTGACATCGATTATGCATTAGCTGAAGCTAATACTACATATGGTAAGTTAGGTGTTAAGGTTTGGATTTGTAAAGGTGAAGTTCTTCCAACAAAGAAGGAGGCTAAATAATTATGTTGATGCCTAAAAGAACTAAATTCCGTAGACCTCATCGTGTTAGTTACGAAGGAAAAGCTAAAGGCGCTAAGAAAGTTGATTTTGGTGAGTATGGCTTAATGGCTATGGATGGAACTTGGATTAGCCAAGCTCAAATCGAAGCTTCACGTATCGCTATGACACGTTATATGAAGCGTGAAGGACAAGTATGGATTAGAATTTTCCCTCACATTGCATTCACAAGAAAACCTCTTGCTACTCGTATGGGTGGTGGTAAAGGTTCTCCTGAAGGCTATGTAGCTGTTGTAAAAAAGGGAACAGTTATGTTTGAAATTGGTGGAGTAAGCGAAGAAGTAGCTAGAGAAGCTATGAGATTAGCTGCTAATAAATTACCAATCAAGACAAAATTCGTTAAAAAGGATAATAGTGGTGAATAATTATGGCAAAGAAAGAAACTGAAGTTAAAAAAGTTAAAAAGTCAGAATCTGATAAGATCAGAGAAATGGATACTGCTACTATTGAAAAGAATATTGAAGAGCTTAAACAAGAATTATTTAATTTGCGTTTCCAAGCTGCAGTTGGTAAATTAGAAAATACTGCACAAATCAAGAAAAATAAGAAGCAAATTGCTCGTATGAAGACTATTCTTACAGAGCGTGCTAATGCTCAAAAGTAGGAGGAATTTATGGAAAGAAATACTCGTAAAGTTTACATTGGTAAAGTTGTTTCTGATAAAGAAGATAAAACTATTAAAGTTTTAGTATCTACACATCGTAAACATCCTTTATATGGAAAGAATGTAGAATATAGTAAGAAATTTACAGCTCACGATGAAAACAATGAAGCTAAAGTCGGTGATACAGTTAAAATAATGGAAACTCGTCCATTATCTAAAACTAAGAGATTCCGTCTTGTTGAAGTCGTAGAAAATGCTGTTATTTTATAGGAGGCACATGAAATGATACAACAAGAAAGTAGATTAAAAGTTGCTGATAATTCAGGTGCTAAAGAAATCTTAACTATTAAGATTTTAGGTGGAACTAGACATAAATTCGCAAATATTGGTGATATTATTATTGCAACTGTTAAAGAAGCAACACCTGGTGGACAAGTTAAGAAGGGTGATGTTGTAAAAGCAGTTATAGTTAGAACTAAGAGTGGATTGAGAAGAGCTGATGGAACTTATATTAAGTTTGATGATAATGCTGCTGTTATTATTAAAGATGATAAGACTCCAAAAGGTACTCGTATCTTTGGACCTGTTGCTCGTGAATTACGTGAAGGCGACTTCATGAAGATTATCTCACTTGCTCCAGAAGTTCTTTAATTAGGAGGCCGAATATGTTTATTAAAAAAGGCGATACTGTAATCGTAATCACAGGCGATTATAAAGGAAAACAAGGAACTGTATTAAGAGTTTTAAATAAGACAAACCGTGTTATAGTTGAAGGTGTTAACATCGTTACTAAACATGCTAGACCAAGTCAATCTAACCCTGATGGTGGAATTTCAAAGAAGGAAGCTCCTATTCATGCTTCTAACGTTATGCTTGTTGATCCTAAGACTAATGAACCAACTAAGGTTGGCTATAGAGTTGAAGGCGATAAGAAAGTACGTTTTGCTAAGAAGAGTGGAGCTACTATTAAGTAAGGAGGACTGCAATGAATCGTGTTAAAGAACAATATTTAAATGTTGCTAAACCAGCATTAATGGAAAAGTTTAATTACAAGTCAATTATGCAAGCTCCTAGACTTGAAAAGATTGTAATCAACATGGGTGTTGGTGATGCAATGGCTAACTCTAAGGCTTTAGATGCTGCTGTTGATGAATTAAGCCAAATTGTTGGTCAAAAGCCAATTATTACAAAAGCTAAGAAATCAATCGCTGCATTCAAATTAAGAGAAGGAGTTTCTATTGGATGTAAGGTTACATTACGTGGAGAAAGAATGTATCAATTCTATGATAAACTAGTTTCTATTTCTCTACCACGTGTACGTGATTTCCGTGGTTTATCAAAGAACTCATTTGATGGACGTGGGAATTATACTATTGGTGTAAAAGAACAATTAATTTTCCCTGAAATTAAATATGATAAAGTATTTAAAATTCGTGGAATGGATATTGTTATTGTTACAACTGCTAAAACAGATGATGAAGGCCGCGAGTTATTATCATTACTTGGCATGCCTTTCAGAAAGTAGGAGGGAACTATGGCAAAAACTTCGTTAAAAATCAAAAACCATCGCAAACAAAAATTTGCTGTTAGAGAATATACACGTTGTGAAAGATGCGGTAGACCTCATTCTGTATATCGTAAATTCAAACTATGTCGTATTTGTTTAAGAGAATTAGCTAACCAAGGTCAAATCCCTGGTGTTAATAAGGCTAGTTGGTAAGGAGGAAAGTTATGGGAATGACTGATCCAATTGCTGATATGCTAACTCGTATTCGCAATGCTAATCAAGCAAAGCATCCAAGCGTTTTAGTACCAGCATCAAAAATTAAATTAGAAATTTTAAATGTTATTAAGAGTGAAGGTTTCATTAATGACGTTGAGTTTGTTGAAGATGGCAAACAAGGCGCTATTAGAGTTACTTTAAAATACACTGAAAAGAAAGAAAGAGTAATCAAGGGAATTACACGTATTTCTAAACCTGGTCTACGTGTTTATGCTAAAGCTAGCGAAATGCCTAAGGTATTAAATGGCTTAGGTACTGCTATTGTATCAACATCAAATGGAGTTATGACTGATAGAGAAGCTCGTCAACAACGTCTTGGCGGCGAAGTCATTGCTTACATTTGGTAATAGGGGGTAAATATGTCTCGTATAGGAAAAGAAAAAGTCGTATTACCTGCTGGTGTTACATTTGAAGTTAGTGAAAACAATCATGTAGTTGTTAAGGGACCTAAAGGACAATTAGAATTTACATTTGTTCCTCAAATGAAGTTCGTTGTTGATGGTAATGTTGTTAGTGTTGAAAGACCAGATGACTCTATTCAAAATAAAGCTTTACACGGCACAACAAGAGCGTTACTACATAATATGGTAGTTGGCGTTGAACAAGGATTCACTAAAGTTTTAGTTATCGAAGGTGTTGGATATCGTGCATCATTACAAGGTAAAAAGCTTGTTGTTGCTGCTGGATATTCTCATTTAGTAGAAAATGATATTCCTGAAGGATTAACAGTTGTTTGCCCTACACCAAATGAAATTCAAATTTCAGGTGCAGATAGACAATTAGTTGGTGAATTCGCTGCTAACATTCGTAAGATTCGTAAACCTGAACCTTACAAAGGTAAAGGTATTCGTTACAAAGATGAAGTTGTTCGTCGTAAAGAAGGAAAGAAAGCTAAGTAGGAAGGGAGACGTAAGAAAATGGTTAGTAAAAAAGATAAAAACAAAGTTAGAATTATTCGTCACTTACGTATTCGTAAAAATTTAAGTGGTACAGCAACTACACCTAGATTAGCTGTTTTTAGATCTAATAAAAATATTTTTGCTCAAGTTATCGATGATGTTGCTGGTGTTACTTTAGCAAGTGCATCAAGCATTGATAAAGAATTAAAATTAGCTAATGGCTCTAATATTGAAGCTGCTAAGCAAGTTGGTGCTTTAGTTGCTAAGAGAGCATTAGAAAAGAACATTGATTCTGTTGTGTTCGACCGTGGTGGATATTTATATCATGGTAGAGTTCAAGCTCTAGCTGAAGCTGCTCGTGAAGCTGGGCTAAAATTCTAGGAGGTAAATAATGCGTCAAGAAAAAGAAAAGAAACAAGACAAGAAAGTTGTTGTTGAAAAAGAATTTGAAGAACGTGTTGTTAGTATCAACCATGTTACTAAAGTTGTTAAAGGTGGTAGAAGATATCGTTTTAGCGCTGTAGTAGTAGTTGGAGATAAGAAGGGTCGTGTTGGTCTTGGAACTGGTAAAGCAATTGAAGTTCCAGATGCAATTAAGAAAGCTGTTGAAGATGCAAAGAAGAATATTGTTAATGTTCCAATCGTTGGTACAACTATTCCTCATGAGGTAACTGGTGTATTCGGTGCTGGTAGAGTATTCTTAAAACCTGCTCCAGAAGGTACAGGAGTTATCGCTGGTGGTCCAGTTCGTGCTGTTGTAGAAGTTGCTGGAATTAGTAATATTTTATCTAAATCTTTAGGTTCTAGTACACCTATTAACATTGTTAGAGCTACAATGGAAGGTTTACTAAGTTTAAGAACTGTTGATGATGTTGCCGCTATTCGTGGTAAAACAGCTGAGGAAATCGTAGGTTAATTATCATGGCAGAAAAAACTATTAAAATTAAGTTAGTTAGAAGTGTTGGCGGACGTAAGCCTAATCAAGTTAAAACTTTAAAAGCTCTAGGCTTATCAAAGATCAACCAAGTAGTAGAAAAGGCTGACAATGAAGCTGTACGTGGCATGATTGCTACTGTAAAGCACGTTGTTGAAGTTATTGAATAGGAGGTACACCATGTTAAATTTAAGTGAATTAAAACCTAATGATGGTGCAACACATTACAAGAAAAGAGTAGGACGTGGTACAAGTTCAGGAACTGGTAAGACTGCAACTCGTGGTCATAAAGGACAAAACGCTCGTAGTGGTGGTGGAGTTAGACCAGGTTATGAAGGAGGTCAAACACCTTTATTCAAACGTCTTCCAAAGAGAGGATTTACTAACGTAAATCGTAAAGATTATGCTGTTATTAATGTTGAAGATTTAAACGTATTCGAAAATGGCGCTGTTGTAGATTCAGAAAAATTAAGAGAAAAGGGATTAATTAAGAAAGAATTTGATGGTGTTAAAGTTTTAGGAAATGGCGAGTTAAATAAACAATTAACTGTTAAAGCTAATAAATTCTCTAAGACAGCACTTGATGTAATTGCTAAAGCTGGTGGAACTGCAGAGGTGATTTAATATGGCAAGTCTATCTACTAATACTAAAAAGATAATTAAAGGAATTTTATTTACTTTATTATTCTTGTTTGTGTTTAGAATGGGTTACTGGGTAATATTACCTTTTGTTAACACAAGTATTGCTGAACCTGTTGAGTTTGGTTTCTTAAACACATTAAGTGGTGGTGCTTTAGGACATTTCTCTGTATTATGTTTGGGTATTAGCCCATACATTACTTCTTCAATCGTTATTCAATTATTACAAATGGATATCGTTCCTACATTAAAGGAATGGTCTGAAGAAGGAGAAGCTGGAAAACAAAAATTAAACCAATTAACTAGATACGTTGCTTTAGGTTTAGCATTTGTTCAATCTTTAGTATTAACAATTGGTATCGATGTTAATTATTCTGGTATTTATTTTGTAGCTAGTGATTTTGTTACTGATTATAAAGTATTCTTATTCATCTATCTATCATTAGTTGCTACTGCAGGTACTGCATTCACATTATGGTTAGCTGAATTAATTACTACTCATGGAGTTGGTAATGGTACATCAATGATCATTTGTGCTGGTATCTTAGCATCTATTCCTGGTATGATTAAAGACTTAGTAGTTAATTATATTACTACTGCTGATACAAGAAATATCTTTATTTTCGTATTTACAATTGTAATGTTGATTTTAATTGTTGTGTTTATTGTATTTATGGAATCTGCTAAACGTATTATTCCAGTTCAATATGCTAATAGACCAGCAGCTGCAACATTTAGAGGTAAGAACGACAGTAATATTCCAATCAAATTAAATTCTGCATCTGTTATCCCAGTTATCTTTGCATCTACATTGATGAGTATTCCTACTACAGTTGTTAGTTTATTAGGACTTACAACTAAGTATGAATCTACTTCATCTGCATATAAGATTGGATACTGGTTAAATCAAACATTTAGTACAACATCAACAACTGATGGAGTTGTTTCAATTAATATTATAGGATTTGCTCTTTATATTATTTTAATTGTCATCTTCTCATTCTTCTATTCATTCTTACAAATGAATCCAGATAAGATGGCAGAAAATTTACAAAAGCAAAATGCATTTATTCCTGGTGTTAGACCTGGAGATGAAACATCATCATTCATTTCAAGAGTATTATTCAAGATTACAATGATTGGTGCTACTTATTTAACAATAATTGCTATTATTCCTATTATATTTACAGCAATTTTCAATTTACCATCTTCTGTTCAAGTTGGTGGAACAAGTTTGATTATCGTTGTCGGTGTTGCAATTGAAACTGCAAAACAAATTAAAGCTAGTTATCAAGAAAAACAATATCGTGGTTTCATGGGGTAATTAAATGAGATTTATTATTATGGGGCCTCCAGGTGCTGGTAAAGGTACACAGGCAGCATTTATTAAAGAATATTATAATATTCCTCATATTTCAACTGGCGATATGTTTAGAGAAGCTATGCGTAATGAAACAAAAGTCGGAATTGAAGCAAAAAAATATATTGATAAAGGAATGTTAGTTCCTGATAGTGTTACTAATGCTTTAGTAAAAGAAAGACTATCACAAGCTGATTGCAAGAAGGGATTTTTATTGGATGGTTTTCCAAGAAACATCCCTCAAGCTGAAGCTTTAGATCAAATATTTAAAGATTTGAATATTAAATTAGACGCTGTAATTAATATTGATGTCGATTTTTCTGTTTTGGTTGATAGAGTAGTTGGTAGAAGAGTATGCCCTAAATGTGGTGCATCATATCATATTACAAATCTAAAACCTAAAAAAGATGGAATTTGTGACGTTTGTGGAAGTGAGCTTATTCAAAGAAAAGATGACACTGAAGAAACAATTAAGACACGTTTAGATGTTTATTCAAATCAAACTAAACCATTACTTGATTATTATAAGAAACAAAATCTTGTTAAAACAATTAATGGTGTTGGAGATGTTAATGCAATCTTTGAAGATATCAAAAATTCTGTTGGAGGAAATTGATGATTATTCTAAAGAGCAAAAGAGAGATCGAATTACTTAGAGAAGCCGGAAGAATAACTGCTTATGCACATAGAAAAGTGGCAGAAGCAATTCGTCCAGGCATCACTACATTAGAATTAGATAAGATTGCTGAAAATGCTATTAGGGAGTGCGGTGCTACGCCTAACTTTAAAGGCTATGACGGATTTCCTGGCACTATTTGTGCATCAGTGAATGAAGTTGTAATACACGGCATCCCTAGCAAAAACATCAAATTAAAAGATGGTGATATCATCTCTATTGATACTGGAGCTTGTTATAAAGGCTACAATGGAGATGCTGCAATAACTCATCCGGTAGGAACAATTAGTTTAGAAAAACAAAAATTAATAGACATAACTAGACAATCTTTTTATGAGGGTGTCAAGTTCGCAAAGCCTAATAATCATTTGTCAGACATATCTCATGCTATTGAAGTATATATAAGACAATTTGGATTTGATATTGTGCGTGAATATACAGGACATGGTGTTGGAACTGATTTACATGAGGATCCACCTATTCCAAATTATGGTCAAGCAGGACATGGGCCATTATTAAAACCTGGCATGGTACTTGCTATTGAGCCAATGGTTACTCTAGGTAGTGCTAGAGTAAGAGTTTTAAATGACGGATGGACTGTTGTGACTAAAGATAAAAAAGCCGCAGCACATTATGAAAATACTATAGTTATTACTGAAGATGGATATGAAATATTAACAATTGAAAATTTAGGAGGAATCGATGTCAAAGAATGACGTTATTGTATTAAAAGGAACAGTTATAGAAGCATTGCCTAATACTCAATTTAGAGTAGAATTAGACAATGGACACAAAATTTTGGCCTACGTTTCTGGTAAAATCCGAATGAACATCATAACTATTTTACCAGGTGATAAAGTGACTGTTGAACTATCACCATACGACTTAACACGTGGCCGAATTACTTATAGACATAAGTAAAAATAATGGAGGAAAAAACACAATGAAAGTTAGACCATCTGTAAAACCAATTTGTGATCAATGTAAAGTTATTAAACGTAAAGGCAAAGTCATGGTTATTTGTAGTAACCCTAGACATAAACAAAGACAAGGCTAATTAAGGGAGGAAATAAATGGCACGTATATCTGGTGTTGATATTCCACGTGACAAACGTGTAGTTATTTCATTAACTTACATTTTTGGAATTGGAAATACAACTGCAAAACAAATTTTAAAGGACGCTGGAATCAGCGAAGATAAAAGAGTAAAAGATTTATCTGAAGATGAATTAGCTGCTATTCGTAAAGAAGTTGCTAAATATCAAGTAGAAGGTGACTTACGTCGTGAAGTTGCTTTAAATATTAAAAGATTAATGGAAGTTGGATGCTATAGAGGAATTAGACATCGTAAAGGTCTTCCTGTAAGAGGACAAAACACTCGTTGTAATGCCCGTACTCGTAAGGGACCATCTAAGACTGTAGCTAACAAGAAGAAGTAGGAGGGGAAGCGATTATGGCACGTGTAATTAAAAAACGTAAAGTTAAAAGAAATGTTCCAGTGGGCGTAGCACATATTCATTCTACCTTCAATAACACTATCGTATCTGTTTGTGATCCTGAAGGAAATGCTATTTCATGGGCTTCAGCAGGTGCATTAGGATTTAAGGGAAGTAAGAAGTCTACACCATTTGCTGCTGGTATGGCTAGTGAAGCTGCTGCTAAGAAAGCAATTGATGCAGGTGTTCAAAAAGTTGATGTAGAAGTTAAGGGCCCAGGTCCAGGACGTGAAGCTGCTATTAGGTCTTTAGCTGTTGCTGGATTAGATATCATCTCTATTAAGGATGTTACTCCTGTACCACATAACGGATGTCGTCCACCTAAGAAACCTCGTGGATAATTTGATATAAATATTTGAATTATTATTGAGAATTATTATTTGGTTTTTAAAGAATTAGTGATAAATAAGAATTATAGTAGAAAATAATAGGAGGAAATAATGCGCAAATTTGAATTTATTAGACCACAAGCTGAAGTTGATTCTTCAACTACTGATAATTATGGTAAATTTATTATTTCTCCATTAGAAAGAGGCTATGGAACTACATTAGGAAATGCTTTAAGAAGAGTATTGTTATCTTCAATGCCTGGTGTTGCTATTGTTGCAATGGAAATTGAAGGTGTACAACATGAATTTATGGGATTACCTGGTGTTGTTGAAGATGTAACTGAAATCATTTTAAATCTTAAAAATGTAGTATTTACAATTGATGAAGATAAATTGTTTCAAGTAATGTCACCTGAATCTAATGAATTATACGAAATAGAAATTGAAGCTAAGGGACCAAAAGTAATCACAGCTGGTGATTTACAAATGGGTAGTGAATTACGTGTTGTTAATAAAGATGCAGTTATTGCTTCTTTAGCAGAAAATGGCGAATTTAAGGCTCGTTTCTATGCAAGGCGTGGCATAGGATATGTAAGTGCTGAAGAAAACAAAGTTTTTTGTAAAGATAGAAGTAGCAATCAATATGTTAATAGAATTGCAATTGATTCTATTTATACACCTATTACTAAATGTAGATATGAAGTAGAAAAAACAAGAGTTGCTGATGATGTTGATTATGAAAAAGTAACATTAGAAGTATGGACAAATGATAGTATTAAGGCAACTGATGCAGTTAGTTTAGCATCTAAGTTCTTAATTGATCATTTCGATATCGTTGCTAACCTTAATTCTTCAATATCTCAAAAAGTATATATGTGTGAACCTGAAAATACTGTTGCTGACAAGAAACGCGAAAAGAAGATTGAAGAACTTGATTTATCAGTTCGTTCATATAACTGTTTAAAAAGAGCAGGTATTAATACAGTTGGTGAACTTGTATTAAAATCTGAAGAAGAAATGATGAGAGTAAGAAATCTTGGTAGAAAATCATTAAAAGAAGTTATCCAAAAGCTTCATGAAATTGGTTTAGATTTAAAACCTTCCTATGATAGTGGATATGATGAATCTAGTGAAGACATTTTAGAAATGGATGATGAATATGATGATGATGAATATGATGACGACTCTTATGATGATAAAAATAGAATCCTTGATATGGATTCTAATGAATAATAGGAGGAAC
This sequence comes from Bacilli bacterium, assembly GCA_017450215.1. Taxonomy (GTDB): domain Bacteria; phylum Bacillota_I; class Bacilli_A; order ML615J-28; family CAG-698; genus RGIG3506. The sequence continues at coordinate 20,141 of JAFSVH010000090.1, forward strand.
CAATTATGGCATATAGTAAATTAGGACGCCCTAGTAATCAACGTAAGGCGTTAATGAGAGATTTAATCACAGACCTAATTATAAATGAACAAATTGAAACTACTTTACCTAAAGCTAAAGCTCTTCAACAATTAGCTGATAAAATGGTTACTCTAGGCAAACAAGGTGATTTAGCAGCTCGTAGACGTGCAGCTGAAATGATTAGATTTGAAAGAGTAATTGAAGTTGCTGAAGATGGCACACAAACAAAAGGTGAATATGCTATTCAAAAATTATTTGGAACTATAGCTCCAAAATATGCTGATAGAAAAGGTGGATACACACAAGTTCTTAAGACAGGACCTCGTCGTGGAGATGCTGCTCCTATGGCAATTATTAAATTTGTTGAATAAAATTTGTTAATATATAAATAGAAAAAAAGACTTACTGTAAAAAAGTAAGTCTTTTATTTTTGTTTAATTGCTTTACTTAATTGATCAGCACAACTTGTAGGTTTATAGCCACAAGTATTTCCTTCGAGAGTATTTGCAACCCAATCGGCATCTTGTCCCTCAATTAGTTTTGATATCGCCTTTAAATTGCCATTGCATCCACCAGTAAAAACAACATTGTGGATTTTATTTTCGCTATCGATATCAAAATCAATTTTAACTGAACATGTTCCCTTTGTTTTATATGATATATGTTCCATTTATAATTATCCTCCTACCATCATTATACCATCATTAAAAAATAAATAAAGTAATGTGTTTTATTTTAAGAATGAATATAGTATAATAAATTATAATTATAGAAAGAAATGGTGATTTTAATGATATATTTAGATTATACAGCAACTACACCAGTTGATGATGAAATATTAGATACATATATTAAGTCAACAAAAACATTTTTTGCTAATTCTTCATCTATTCATATGTTGGGTCAAAGAAGCAATCATATGATTGAAGTGTGTTCTCAAACTATATTTGATTGTCTAGATATAAAAAATCATAACATTATATATACAACAAATGCAACTGAAGCAAATAATATTGGAATTTTGGGTTATTGCAATAAATATCATGGCCAAGGTAAAAAAATCATAACAACTAAAATTGAACATGCTTCTGTGTTTAATGTATTTAAAAGTTTAGAAAATGATTTTGATGTTTGCTATCTAGACATTAATCAAAATGGTTTAGTTGATTTGGATAAATTAGAAAAAGAAATGGATAAAAATGTTGTTTTGATATCAATAATGTGGACTAATAATATTATTGGTACGATTCAAAATGTGAAAGAAATAATAAACATTGTGAAAAGATATAAAACAGCTAAGCTCCATGTTGATTGTGTTCAAGGTATATGTAAGGTTAAACCTGATTTTGATTTTAATGATATTGATATGTTTACTATTAGTTCACATAAGATTTATGGACCTAAAGGAATTGCAGCATTGCTTGTAAAAAGAAGTATTGAATTGAATCCTATTATCTATGGTTCAAATGCACAATTTGGACTTAAGCCTGGAACAATGGATGTAGCTTTGATATCAGCATTTGCAAAAGCAATAAAGAAGTATACAGTACTTATTGATAAAAACCGTGAATATGTAAAAAGATTATGGTTAAGATTATATGAAGGATTAAAGAATAATAAAAAAATTGTTATTAATACTCCTCTTGATAATATTTCATATTATATTATGAATATATCTATTCCTGGAGTAAAGGGTGAAACAACAATTCATAAACTAGAAAACTATGAAATCTATATTTCAACAGGTTCTGCTTGTTCATCTAAAATTGAAAAACCTGAAAAGACAGTTTTAGCATTAACAAAATCAAATGATTTAGCATTATCTGCTGTTAGAATTAGTCTTTCTTTTTTAACAAAAGATGAAGAAATAGATGAATTTATTAAAGTAATGGAGTTAATTTAAATGTACGATAGAATATTGATTAGATTTGGTGAGATGACACTAAAGAAAGATAATTATAAATATTTTCTAGATCGCATTATTAGAGATATTGAAAATAAATTAATTGATTTTAAAAAATTGGAATATCACCATGAAATGTTTAGATTTTACATCATTTTAAATGGTGAAGACTATAATGAGATTGTTAAAAGATTGATGTGGATACCAGGAATATTTTCATTTAGTTTATGTGTTAAAACTGGAAAAGATATTAATGATATTGCAAATGTAGGATATGAATTATTAAAAGATAAAAAAGGACAATACACATTTAAAGTAGAAAGTCATAGAGGAGATAAGAATTATCCACTTACTTCAATTGAGATTTCAAAGAAAGTATCTGCTTTAATATTGCCAAAGTTAAGAGATGTTGTTGTTGATGTTCATAATCCTGATGTAGAATTAAATATAGATTTAAGAGTAGACGGGACTTATATATTTACAGATGTGATTAAGGGAATAGGTGGTTATCCTGCTGGAATTGCTGGAAAAGGACTTGTTATGATGAGTGGCGGACTTGATTCTCCTGTTGCTACTTATTTAAGTATTAAAAAAGGAATTAATGTTTCAGCAATTCATTTCTATTCACCTCCGTTTACATCAATTAATTCACTTCAAAAAGTAATTGATTTATTGCATGAATTAGCTAAATACACATATAAAAATCATATCAAATTATATGTTGTTCCTTTTACAACTATTCAAGAAAAGATATACAAAAATGCTAATAATATTTATTTGGTTACTCTAATGAGAAGAGCAATGTATAGAATTGCTGATAAAGTAGTAAGAAAGCATTATTTAGATTGTATTATTAATGGTGAAAGTGTAGGGCAAGTTGCTTCTCAAACTTTAGAGAGTATGAAAGTGGTAAATGAAGTAACTAATTTACCAATATTACGTCCCCTTGCTACGTTTGATAAAGAAGAAATTGTAACTATATCAAGCAAGATAAATACATATGATATATCAATTAGACCATATGAAGATTGTTGTACAGTATTTGTACCAAAACATCCTACAATTAAGCCAGTATTGAATGATGTTTTACTTGAGGAAGACAAATGTAATTTTACAATCGAATTGGATGAAGCAGTTAAGAATATTACTGAATATGATATTTCATATGGTAAGAGAATAAATTTATTTGAAGAAGAAAATGATGATATTTATAATCTATAGTGAGGTTGGATATGGAAGAATTGGAAGAAAAGAAAATTGATGAAAATAAAGAAGATGTTGAAGAAGTAAAAGAAAGTATTGATGATGCAGAAAATGAAGAAGAAGTGTGGGAAGAAAGCATAATTGTTGACAACTATATTGATGAAAAAAATAGTGATGATATCAAAAAAAGAGATATCGAACTAGCGCTTCAACAATTAGAAATCAAAATTGATGCAATTGAAATTGGCGCAACTGATATCGAAGATTTGAGTGATGAAGAATTAACAAATTATTATTCGTTAAAAGATGAATATAATAAATTATTGAAGGAACTAAAGGAAATTAGAAAAAATAAAAAGAAAAAACTAGATGAAGGCAGTATTGAGAATGTCTCTATTTGGATTTTCTTTTATGGCGGTATTCTTGACTTATTGTCATTTCCATTTATTGCCTATATTTTATATTTAAATTTTGGTAGTTTTGTTTTATCTCAATTCTCACAAATTTCATCATTAGATTTAACAGGCTTTTTCCCTAATTTATTATTATGGTTAATTGTCTTTGCGCTGCCTATTATTTTAGTAATGGTATCATGGTTTATATATTCAAATATTAAGAAGAAGATAAATAAAAAAGTATTTCTTATTTTTTGGTTTATACAAATTGTGTTTACTTTGATATCAATTATCTGGTTATCAATAAAATTATTTGGATAAGATTATGTATAAAGAGAAAGAAAAAACAATTATAACATCTTTACAAAACAGTCACATAAAAGAATTGACAAAATTGAATATGAAAAAATATGCCAAAGAAAGTGATGTGTTCCTTGTTGAAGGGAAGCATTTGGTGGATGAAGCATATCGAAATGATATTTTGGTTGAAGTATTAAGTGTAGATGATGTTGATTATAAAGATGTAAAGATTACATATGTATCTTTTGATATCATAAAGAAAATAACAGATACATTAAATCCACAAGGCATTGTGGGAATAGTAAAAAAGTATAGTAATAAAGATTATCTTCAAACAATTAAAAAAGCTAAAACAGTAGTACTACTTGATGGGGTAAGTGATCCAGGAAATTTGGGTACAATAATTAGAACTGCTGCAGGCTTTGATGTTGATCTTGTGCTATTAAGTGAAGATTGTGTTGATTTATATAATTCAAAGGTAGTGAGGGCTACACAGGGAGCTATATTTAATACTAACATCTTTTGTTATGATATCAAAAAAGCAATTAATGATTTGAAGAATAGTGACTTCTTGGTCTTAGGAACATCTTTATATAATTCTTTATCTTTAAAGGATTTAGATATCAAAGACAATGAAAAGATAGCATTTGTTTTAGGAAATGAAGCAAATGGCGTTAAAACAGAAGTGTTAGATTTATGCGATAAAAATGTAAGAATTGATATATCAAATAAAATTGAATCACTTAATGTTTCAGTTGCTGGTGCAATAATGATGTATTATTTAAGCATCAAGAATAAGTAATATGTTTAAAGTTTATAAAAAACTTTACATATAATTTTAATTATGATAAAATCTAATTGTTAAGGGAGTGGGGCCGTCTCACTCCTTTAAACAATTTTATAGTTAAGGTGGAAAATATGGATATTGTTAGTAAAGCAAAAGCAATAGCTATTAAAGAAGCAGAAAAATTAAATCTCATCATTGAAGAAGTTGAGTGGGTAAAAGAAAGCGACTATAACATTTTAAGGATAATTGCTGATAAAGATGGTGGCTTAGATATCAACGATGCAACAAATTTAAATGAAAGAATTAGTGAAGTGCTTGACCAAGAAGATTTTATTAGTGATGAATATATGCTTGAAGTAAGTTCTCCTGGAGCTGAAAGAGAGTTAAAACAAGATAGCGAAATAGCGGCTGCTATTGATGAATATGTTCATATTGATTTTATAAATCCTATAATGATAACAAAAGATGCGAAGATTTTAGATTGTGAGGGCTATTTATCAAGCGTTAGTAAAGAGGATGAAAAATTATTAAGCATGACTGTAAATATTAATATTAAGGGAAGAATTAAAAAATTAGAAATAGAAAAACAAAATATTAAATTCATTCGAAAGGCTATAAAGTTTTAGGAGGATAGAGAAATGATTAGTAAAAGTTTTTTTGATACATTAGAATTAATTTCAGAAGAAAAGAATTTGGATATTGAAAAGATACTTAAGAAGGTTGAAATTGCAATGCAAATTGCATGTAAAAACAGTGATGTACCATATAAAGGCGATATCAAAATGGAATATGATCTAGAAAAGAAGAAAGTTAGATTTGTTGATATTCATTATGTAGTTGATGAAATTAACCCTGAAGGACCAAGAGGTCAAATCTTACTTGAAGATGCAAAAAAGATTAAACCAAGAATTAAGGTTGGATCTGAAATCAAAGAAGAAGTAAGTTTGAGTTCATTTAAGAGAAAAGCTGCATCAATGTTTAAACAAAACTTCCAAAATGAAATTAAGAATTTAGAGCGCGAAGAAGCATATGAATATTTCAAGGATAAAGTTGGAGAAATATTAACAGGTAAAGTTACTAATGTTGGTGAAGGTTATGCTCTACTTAATCTTAAAAAAGGTGTTGATGTTGCTATTTCATATAAAGATGCTATTCCTGGTGAAAAGTTTGAAGTAGGTCAAGATAAGCAAGTATATGTTAGCTCTGTTGAAAAGACAACAAAAGGTCCTAAAATCATGGTTTGTAGAAACAGCAAAGATATGGTTAGAAAACTATTTGAAATGAATATTCCTGAAATTAAAAATGGTGAAATTGAAATTATGGGAATTTCTCGTGATCCTGGTAATAGAACTAAAGTTGGTGTTATTTCTATGAAATCAGAAGTTGATGCAAAAGGTTCATGCGTTGGACAAGGTGGAGCAAGAATTAAAGCTATTAATAGTATTCTGAATGGTGAAAAAATTGATATATTTGTATGGAAATCAGATCCTGTAGATTTGATTGCTGAATCATTAATGCCAGCTCATGTATTAAGTGTTATGGTTAAAGAAAAAGAAAAGAAAGCATTAGTAATTTGTAGTGATGATCAATTTTCTCTTGCGATTGGTAAATCAGGCCAAAATGTAAAGCTTGCTGCATATGCAACTGGATGGAAAATTGATATCAAAAAGTTAGCTGATGCTTATGAAGAAGGAATTAAGATTAATTATAACGTTGTTTACTAAGAGGTAGTAATATGGCAAAGCAAGTTAAGCAAATTAAAATTCCGATGCGTTTGTGTTTGGCTACAAATCAACCATTTCCAAAGAAAGAAATGTTTAGAATTGTTAGAACTCCTGAAGGAAATGTAATTGTAGATTTGACAGGTAAAGCTAATGGAAGAGGAGCATATTTATCAAAAAATAAAGAAGCAATAAATATTGCAAAGAAAAAGAAGATGCTTGATAAGAAGCTAGAGGCTGCTGTTCCTGATAGCATTTATGATGAATTAATGGAGCTTATCAAATAATAATGTGAGGTTATAAATGAAACAAGAAATATTAAATTTATTGGGTCTTGCGAAAAGGGCAGGAAAAATAGTAAGTGGCGAAGATAGTGTCTTGATATCGCTACAAAAGAAAAAAGCAAAATTAGTATTTGTAGCAAGCGATGCATCGCTTCAAACTATTGATAAATTCGATAAGAAATGTTTCTTTTATAATGTTAAGATGATTAAAGATTTTAATTCAGAAGAGATAAGCAATGCAATTGGACAAAATAGAAAAGTTATTAGTCTAATTGATGAAGGATTCGCAAAAGCAATAAAGGAAAAAATGGAGGTGCATTAATATGGGAATGAGAGTTGAAGAAGTTGCATTGAAGTTAGATATTTGCATTGATGAGTTGATAGATGTTTTAGAAAATATTGATTTTGAAGATGCAAATAAAGATACAGAACTTGATGATACAGTACTAAAAAAACTTAGTAAGAAATATAAAGTTGAATTAAAGGGAACCAAGAAGAAGAAAGAAGATGTTTCTGTATCAAGTATAATTAGTAAAGCTAATGAAGCAGAAAAAAATAAAGAAGCTGAAGCTCAAAAGAGACGAGAAATTGAAGAGCAAGAGAGATTAAAGGCTTTAGAAGAAGCTGAAAAGAAAAAGAAAGAAGAGCAAGAAAGAAAGAAGAAAGAAGCAGAAAAGAAAAAACTTCTTGAAGCAGAAAAGAAAAAAGAAGAAGAAAACAAGAAGAAAGAAGCTGAAGCTCAAAAGAAGAAGGAACAAGAAGAAAAAGAAGCTGAGATTGAATTGAGACATAATTATGATGAAGATTATGAATCATATGAAAACGAAGCAAATAAAGAAAAAGTCTACACTAGACTTAAAAATGTAAAGAAGAAAAGTAACAAGAACACCAAAGATAGAAGAGCCAATATTCCTCAAGAAAAACAAGAAGGAGAAAAGGTATTATATTTTAGTGAAGGCATGACTGTCGCTAAGATTGCTGATGGACTTGGAAAAAGCGTTGGTGAAATAGTAAAGAAGTTAGTTATGCTTGGATTTTTTGCAAGTGCAAGTGATACTGTTGAACGTGACGTTGTAGAAATTGTTGCTGATGATTGTGGTTATGTTGTTAAGAACGAAATAAATACCGATATCACTAAATTTGAGGAAATCGAAATTGTTGATAACGAAGAAGATTTAGTGGAACGTCCTGCAATTGTTACAATTATGGGTCACGTTGATCATGGAAAAACTACACTTCTTGATACAATTAGAAGTTCTAAAGTAACAGCTGGAGAAGCAGGTGGTATCACACAACACATCGGTGCTTATCAAGTTAAGAAGAATGGTAAACTAATTACCTTTATTGATACTCCTGGACATGCTGCTTTTACTGAAATGAGAGCACGTGGAGCAAACATTACTGATATTGTTATTTTAGTTGTTGCAGCTGATGATGGTGTAATGCCACAAACTGTTGAAGCAATTGAGCATGCAAGAGCTGCTAAAGTTCCGATTATTGTTGCAGTTAATAAGATGGATAAACCACAAGCTAATCCTGATAGAATTAAACAAGAATTAGCTAATTATGATTTATTATGTGAAGAATGGGGTGGAAAGACTATTTTTGTTCCTATTTCAGCATTAAAAGGAACAGGTGTTGAAGATTTACTTGAAATGATTTTGTTGGTTGCTGAAATGAATGGATATAAAGCAAATCCAAATAGACTTGCTACTGGTTCTGTAATTGAAGCAAAACTTGATAAAGGGAAAGGAACTGTTGCAACACTACTTGTTAAAAACGGAACATTAAAAGTAGGTGATCCTATTGTTGTTGGTAATACATGGGGTAAAGTACGTGCTATGCAAGATGAAACTAAAGTTAATTTGAAGCAAGCATTACCATCTAAGGCTGTCGAAATCACTGGTCTTGATGATGTGCCAATGGCTGGAGATAGCTTTATGGTATTCTCTGATGAAAAGACAGCTAGACTTGTATGCAATGAAAGAAAGCTTAGAAAGAATCAATCTGAAAACGAAAAAGGTAGAGTATCTTTATCAACATTATTTAATAATTTAAATGACGAAACAAAAGAATTGAATTTAATTATTAAGGGTGATGTTCAAGGTTCTATTGAAGCACTTAATAGTTCTTTAGAAAAAATTAATGTTGAAGGGGTTAAGATTAATATCGTAAGAAGTAGCGTTGGAGCTATTACTGAAACTGATATTTCTCTTGCTGAAGTATCTAATGCAATTGTCATTGCGTTTAATATTCGTCCACAGGCAAAGATTACTGATCTTGCAAAAGAAAAAGGAATTGAAATTAGATTCTATAATATCATCTATAAGTTATTAGAAGATATTGAAGCAGCTATGCAAGGATTATTAGACCCAGTATATGAAGAAAAAGTTATTGGTGAAGTTGTAGTAAGAGAAACTTATAAAGTATCTAAAGTTGGTACAATTGCTGGTTGTTATGTAACTAATGGTTGTGTTGAAAGAAATGCTCATATTAGAGTAAATAGAGATAGTGTTACTATTTATGATGGTAAGATAGCATCATTAAAGAGATTTAAAGATGATGTTAAGGAAGTTAAAGCAGGATTTGAATGTGGTATCATGATAGAAGGATATAATGATGTTAAAGTTGATGATATTTTTGAAATCTATATTATGGAGCAAGTAAAATAATATGGCATACAAAAAAGAAAGATTAGAAAAAATAATCGAAAGAGAAATTGGTCAAATGATTCTTTTTGATGTCAAAGACGAAAGAATTCGTTATGCGACAATAACAAATGTAAATTTGACTGGTGACCTCTCTTTAGCAACGGTTTATTTTACTGTGTTTGGAACTCCTGATCAAATTGATAATTCAAGTAAAGCTTTATTTGAAGCGAAAGGTTTTATTAGAAGTTTGCTAAGTAAAAGATTAACGGTTAGAAAAGTTCCTGATTTAATCTTCAAATATGATAATTCATATGCAGAAGGATTAAAGATTGAAAAGATTTTGAGTGATATCGAATATAAAACAAATCCAGATGAGGAAATTGATTTAGAAAAATATAAAGAAAAGTAGTTTTTTATAAGGTGAATTATGAATGATATTATAAAAAATAAATTAGAGACATTACCTAAAAAACCTGGAAGTTACCAATATAAAAATAGTGAAGGTGAGATAATTTATGTTGGTAAAGCTAAGAATTTATATAATAGAGTTCATAGTTATTTTGTTGGAAGCCATGATGCAAAAACGACTAAGTTGGTATCGCAAATTGCTGATTTGGAATATATTATTACTGCAAGCGAGATTGAAGCATTTATATTGGAAATTAATTTAATAAAAAAATATCGACCTAAATATAATATTATGTTAATGGATGATAAAAAATATCCATATATTGTGGTATCAAAAGAAGTAAATCCAAAAATATATTATACGAGAGAGATAGAAAAAATTAATGGAAAAGTTTATGGTCCATATCCTAATTCTAAAGCAGCTAAAGAAGTTGTTGATATGCTTAATAGAATGTATCCTTTAAGAAAGTGCGCAAGAATACCTAAGAAGGAATGCTTATATTATCATATTGGACAATGTTTAGGGCCTTGTATAAAAAAGATTGATAAGAGTCAGTATGATACAATACTTTATAAGATTAACAATATTTTAAAAGGAAATGTAAAAGATGAAATTAAAATATTAGATGTCTTTATGAAGCAAGCTTCAATGGAATTAAATTTTGAAAAAGCAATTGAATATCGTAATTTGATTGAATCTCTAAAAGCAATAGGCGAGAAACAAAATATGGAAGGATATTTAATTGATACAGATTGCTTTGGTTATTATCGCTTTGAAGATAAACTAAGCGTTCAAGTGTTTCATTTGAGAGAAGGGAAGATGATTGAACGTAATGGTTATTTAATTGATTTAATAAATGAAGATGATGAAGAAAATGTATTTCAAGAATTTGTTATTTCGTTTTATGAAGTTAATAATAATCCAAAACCAAGAAACATTTTAGTTTGTGCTGGTGATATCGAAATATATGAGCAAAGCTTAGGTAATAATGTATCAATTCCAATTAAAGGAAAGAAAAAGGAATTGGTAAATTTAGTTATTGCAAATGCGAAAAACAAAATTGACACCTTGTTAAATCTAGAGGAAAGAGAATATAAAAAGACAATTGGTGCGATGAACGATATCGCAAAACTTCTTTCTTTAGATGAACTACACACGATGGAAATGTTTGATAATTCAAACATTATGGGAGCATCTCCTGTTAGTGCAATGATAGCAATTAAAGATGGTAAATTTGATCGTAAAAACTATCGTAAATTTAAAATTAAGACAGTTGAAGGTCCAAATGATGTTGCTACAATGTACGAAGTTGTTACTAGGAGATATTCTAATTTTGGAAACAATCCAGATTTAATAATTATGGATGGAGGCGAAACTCAAGTTAATGCTTGTTTAAAAGCACTAGAAGACATTAATCGTGAAATAAATGTTTTGGGTTTGGTCAAGGATGAAAACCACAGGACAAGAGCCTTGTATTATCAAGGACAAGAGATTAGCATTGATAAACATAGTTTTGCATTCAAACTTCTTGAAAGTGCCCAAGAAGAAGTTCATAGATATGCTATAACTTTCTTTAGATCAACACATTTAAAAGATACTTTTGAATTAAAACTAATGAAAGTCAAAGGAATAGGTAAAGCTAAAGCAAAAAAGATATTGCTAATGCTTAAAGATGATGACCCATACGAAATGGTTAAATCTTTAAAATTAAATGATGAGCAATTTTCTGAAATTGTGAAAATATGCTCATTGAAAGAAAAGAGGAAAGATGAAAGTATACGGTAAGGTACATTCAGTTGATAAATCCGAAAAAGTAATATCTATTGTTGTTAATGGTGAACTACAATATTTCCATCTTACTAATAAAAACATGAAGGATTTTAAAAATTATCTATCAAATAATCCTTATGTATATTTTGTTTGTAAAGATGAATATGAAGTTCATAATAATATTAAATGCTGTGTGATTGATTATTTCATTAAAATTGTCTCACCTGGAATTAAGAAAAACACAGTTTATTATGATTTAAATGAAATTCAAAATGGAGTTCGTAATATAATTAATCGACCTCAAAACAGATTGTTTATTGATTTGGAATTCACATTAGCTGCTCCAAGATCATATAATGTTTTAGAGATTATTCAATATGGTATGATTCTTGAAGATGCACAAGGAAATGTAATTCTAGAGCACTCTTCACTTGTAAGACCAATGTTTAATTCTTCATTAAACAAAAGAACATTAGAATTCTTATCTCGTAAACAAGAAGATTTTAAAAAGGCATGTAGTTATATTGAATTCTATCAATTATTAGAAAGATTAATTAGAGATTATGATCCAAAGATTTTTGCTTGGGGAAAGAACGATTATATTTCACTTGAAAAATCATTTAAATTAAATCATTTAGCACCTCTAGATATACGAAACAGATATATCAATTTAATGCAAGTAATTAAAAATTATTACAATTTAAAACAAGAAATAGGATTATTCCATACATATTTTGAGATGAGCAAGAAGGAAGAAAAAGAGCAAATTCACGATGCTTTTGAAGATGCTTATTTTGAAAGGGAAATATTCCACATGTTTAAGGATGAAATTAATTCTAAAATAATATCTTGATTAAAAACGTATTTTAAAAGTTCTCAGTTTATTCTGAGAACTTTTAATGTTTTAATATAATAGGTACAATTTCCGGTTTTGCTTTTACAATATCAAAAATGAATTTTTCCATTTCACTTTTGATGAAATCATTAAATTCTTCTTCCACAAACATATTGTGATTGTTAAAGTAGATACTTGATTGCTTAACCACTTCATATAAAATTTTACTTATTAGGTCATGAGATTGTTTATTGTGAATAAATCCACGAGAAACGATATCAGGCCATCTTAATAATCCGTTGTGTTCGATATCGATAGGAATAGTAAAGAAGACTATTCCACTTTCAGATAGCATCTTTCTTTCTCTTAAAATATTATTATCAATAACTTTGTTGTTTTGACCAATGTAGATATTACCATTTGGAATTTTGCCTTTTACATATACAGCCTTATCAGTGATGTTTAAGATATCACCATTATTCATAATAAAGCAGTTCTTAGGTTTAATTCCAACTTCGTTTGCTAGTTCAGCATGACGATATAACATAGCATATTCACCATGAATTGGCATAAAATATTTAGGCTTACACAAGTTTAACATTAATTGTAGCTCGTTAGCATTGGCATGACCTGATGAATGTACATCGGTTAGTGGAGAATTAGTAATTACATCAGCACCTTTGATATATAATTTATTTATCATTTCGTTTATTCTTGCTTGATTTCCTGGAATTGATGATGATGAGAAGATTACTGTGTCACCGTTTTTGATTTTAATGTTTTTGTGTGTGCCGTTTGCAATTCTTACTAGGCTTGCTAAAGGTTCACCTTGTGTTCCAGTTGATAAGATTAATATTTTGTTATCATCAATATGATCTATTTCTTCTGGCAATATGAAGATGTCTTTAGGTGGTTTTAGATATTTTAGCGATGTTGCTATTGAGATGCTTTTTTCAATGCTTTTACCAAATATAGCAATTTTTCTTCCAACATGGTTTGCAGCTTCAATTATTTGACTAATTCTAACAGTGTTTGATGCAAATGTTGAGATGATAATTCTTCCTTTGATATGAGAAAATTGATTCTTTAAATTTGCACTTACTCTTTTTTCACTAATGCTTGGTTTTGTAATATTAGCATTTGTGCTATCTGATAATAAAAGAAGTACATTTTCTTTTCTTAATTTTGATACTTTGTAATAATCGAATTCATTTGAAATTGGAGTTAAATCAAATTTAAAATCTCCAGTATGAAGTATATTACCAAATTCTGTATTTATGATAATACCAAAAGAATCAGAAATTGAGTGATTGGTTCTAAAAAATGAAATTGTAAAATGATTAAAAGAAAAAACTGAATCATCATTGTATTCAACAAGCAAATTTGTGATATCAAAATCAAAAGCACAATCTTTGATTTTGCTGTTAATTAATTTTGTTGTAAAGCCATTAGTATAAATATGAGGAATATGAATGGTGCTTAAGAGAAAAGGAATTCCACCAATATGATCCTCATGGCCGTGTGTTATAAATAGTCCAACAATCTTTTCTTCGTTTTGCTTTAAATATGTGAAGTCGGGTAGAACAAGATGGGTATCGTTAATGCTATCAGGAAAACCAATTCCAGCATCAATGATAATGATTTCTTCATCTTGTTCTATACAATACATATTTTTACCAACTTCGCAAAGTCCTCCTAAAGCAAATACCTTTACTTTATTTGTTGTCATTATCTTCTTCCTCCACCTTGAATTTTATAGGAGTAGAATTTTCAGGAACATAGAATGGATCATTTTTATTGATGTGGTCAATAAATAATACACCATTTAAATGATCATATTCATGTTGAAAAACGATGGCGATGTAATCTTTTAATTTGATTTCAGCTTCAAATACGTTTTTTTCTTTGAAGTCATAAATATGACAACGCACTTTGATTTTTTTTGCTCTATGTATTAAACCTTGAACTGTTCTATCAACAGACAAACAACCTTCTCCTGTTGGTAAGTAGGTTTGCGCAACTGATTGTGATATGATTTTTGGATTGATTACACCAAAATGATATAATTCCTGTTCTTCATCAAAAGCACAAATTACAAACATTCTTTTTAAAACATCAATTTGAGGAGCTGCTAAACCAACGCCAGGACGAATGTCATATTTCTTTACTAGCTTTTCATCATAACCAGCAACTAAATATTCATTCATTTTAAGTAATGTTTCTTCATCTTCTTTAGATAAAGGTAAACTTACAGGTTCGCACTTTACTCTTAAGTCTGAATTATCCTCTTTTATTATGTCGCAATATTTAAGCATAGGATCACCTCTTTAAAATATTATACTTTATTTAATTTAAAATATAAAGAAAATTGTTTTATTGTTTGATAAAAGTAGCACTTAATGCTATACTTCTTAAGTGAGGGGAAATATTATGAGTAAGAAAAATAACACACAAGAAGTTGTACAAGAATACTTTTTAGATTATGAATTATTCGATACAACAGAAATTATTAAAATTACTGCTTTTTATAAGCTTATTGTAGATATAAACAAAGGCAAGTCATTTAAAAAAGAAGATATCATAAATAAATATAATGAATATAGAAGCATTATAAACAACAAGAGTTTAGAGAAAAAGTACGATTCAGAGTTTGAAAAGCTATATAACTGTTCAATTTATAAAACAATGCAAAATATCTTAAAATAGAGGCCAAAATATGCGTTTAGATAGATTTTTATCTAATTCACTGAGAATGACTCGTAGTGTTGCTTGTGCGATTATAAAAGAAAAACGAGTTAAAGTGAATGGAGTGATAATTAGAAAAAAAGATTTTAAAATTGATGAAATTAAAGATGTAATAGAATTTGACGATAAAAGAGTTGAATATCGTTGCTTTGTCTATTATATATTAAATAAACCAAAGGGTGTAGTTAGTGCAAGGATTGACAACATTGATAAGACGGTTGTTGATTTAATTGATACGGATTATAAGATTTCTCCAATTGGTAGACTTGACAAAGATACAACAGGATTATTGCTTCTTTCTAATGATGGTTCTCTAATTCATGCTTTAACATCTCCGCTTAATGATATCAAAAAGATATATTTAGTTGAGTGTGATCGCGATTTAAGTGAAGAAGAAATGTTTTTGTTTGAAAATGGTATAGAAATTAAAGACGGTGATGATCAATTATTTAGAACAAAAAAAGCTAATATTAAAAAAATAAAAGACTATATTTATGAAGTAGAAATTAGTGAAGGTAAGTTCCACCAAGTAAAGAGGATGTTTAATTATTTTAATTCATCCGTTATTAATTTAAGGAGATTAAAATTTGCAAATATTAAACTTGATGCTTCGCTTAATGAAGGTGAATATCGTGAACTTACTGATGCTGAAGTTATACTACTTAAGAGGCAATGTAATTTATTAGATAAAAAATAAATGTGTTAAGGAAAAATACTTGACAGATAAAACAAGATATAGTATAATGCTAATGATAAAAAACTTAGGAGGATATTATGGTTAAAATTAGATTACAAAGATTTGGTTCAAAGAAAAGACCTTTCTATCGTGTTGTTGCTGCTGATAGTCGTAGCCCTAGAGATGGTAGATTTATTGAAATCATTGGTACTTATCAACCAATAGCAAAAGAGGATCAAATTCTTATTGATGAAGAAAAAGCATTAAAGTGGTTAGAACAAGGAGCTCAACCAACTGATACTGTTAAATCATTATTCAAAAAGTTAGGCATTAACGCAAAAGCTGCTGAAAATAAATAATCGAAGGTGATATTCCATGGTAGATTATGAAAAATTTGTCGGCGATTTAGTTAAGCCTTTAGTATTAAAGCCTGAAGAATTGGTTGTAAAGCAATTTGGTTCTGATGAAAATATCAGCGTTCAGGTTTTAGTTGATGCTGATGATTTAGGCCGTGTAATAGGCAAGAAGGGTCGTATTGCTAATGCAATTAGAACTATTGCTTATGCTTGTGCAGCTAAAGAAGGCATTAGATTAGAGATTACAATTGAAAGCATTCAATAAAAGCATTCAATAATTTAATGCATTAATATTTAAAAGAGACACTTTATAGTGTCTTTTTTATTTTTTATTAAAAAAATATATTAAATAGTTGACATTAAAATTCACAAAGTTTAAAATGAATGAGTATTCATATGAACAAACATTCATATTTATTAAAAAGGAGGAAACGATGGAAGCTATTGATTATAGATTAATAAATAATAAATTATTAGATAATAAATTATTAGATAATAAAAAAGATTTTTTAATTGATTCTTCTGTTAATATATTTAAAGCATTAGGTGATGAAACAAGATTACGTATTATGAATGCTTTACTTGAAAAACCACTTACAGTAACTGGAATTGTTGCAAATACAAATGTAAGTCAATCTTGTGTATCACATCAATTAAAATTTTTAAAGCAATTAAGACTTGTAAAAAGTGAAAGAAAAGGAAAATATATTGTCTATTCTTTAGATGATGAACATATTATTGATATTATCACCGTAACTTATGAACATGTAAAAGAGGAGATCGATGACCATGAGTGAAAAAGATAAAAAAGTTGATATCAAAAAAGAAGAAATTGATAAAATGTCAATAATAGATAACACATTGAAGAATTTTAATGATGGCATAAATGATTCAAATCGATCTGAAAGCAAGGAAGATAATCAGGAAAAGGATGCCGAAGTATATAGAAAAGTACTATTATTAAATGGGCTTGATTGTGCAAATTGTGCAAACAAAATTGAAAGACTTGCTCAAAGAACCTTTAATCACGAATTTATCAATGTTGATTTTGCAACATGTCGTTTTGTAATTGTTACTAAAGATAAGGATTTAATTGATCATTTAATTGAAAGAGTAGAAGAGGTTGCAAGAAAAGTAGATTCTAATATTGTAGTTACTGATAAAGAAATTAAAAAAGAAAAAGAAGCGGAAGAAAAGGAAGAAGATGGAGTTAATAAAATAACATTTTTAATTGGTACTATCTTATTCGTAATTCTTGTTGTTTTGCATTATATAGTATTTAATCTAGTATTTGATGATTATCATTTATATTTATCAAATATTAATGAAGCACCTGCTTATTTAAAATACCCATTAATTGCTATAGCTCTTGCTAGTTATATATTGCTTGGTGGTGATGTTTTACTAGGTGCGATTAATAATATTAGACATGGAAGATTTTTTGATGAAAAGTTTTTGATGTCAATTGCAACAGTAGTTGCTTTTGCAATACATTCATATGTTGAAGCTATTGCGGTTATGGCATTTTATAAGATTGGTGAATTATTACAAGAAAGAGTAGTAGCCAAGAGTAGACGCAATATATCTGAATTAATTGATATCAAACCTAGTAGCGCAATTGTAATTATTAATGATAATGAGATTGTTGTTGACCCTAGTGAACTTGCTGTCGGTGATACAATTGTCGTTAGACCAGGCGAGAGAATTCCTGTTGATGGAATTGTATTAAGCGGTGAAGCTAGTCTTGATACTTCTGCTATTACTGGTGAAAGTAAATATTATGATGTGAAAGAAGGATCAAAGGTTATAAGTGGAACTATTAATATTGATGGTGTTTTAAATATTAAAGTTGAAAAGAAATATAATGATTCAATGGTAAGCAAAATTTTAGATTTAGTAGAAAATGCTAATTCTAATAAAGCAAAAACAGAGAAGTTTGTTACTAAGTTTGCAAAATATTATACACCTATAGTTTGTGGACTTGCAGTTTTGATTGCTGTTTATTTCTTAATATTTGGTGAACGTAATATTCATGATGCATTATATCCTGCCATGGTATTTTTAGTAGTATCTTGTCCTTGTGCTTTAATTATTTCAGTACCACTTACATATTTTGCTGCTATCGGTGTTGCTAGTAAAAAAGGTATTTTGATTAAAGGTAGTAATTATTTAGATGAAGTAGCAGGTGCTAGTGTTATTGCTTTTGATAAGACTGGTACTCTTACAAGTGGAAAATTTAAAGTAAAAGAAATAGTTTCATTAAGCGAACAATATAGTAGTGATGACATTTTAAGAATTGCAGCACATTGTGAAGCTGTATCAAATCATCCAATTGCAAAATCAATTGTTAATAAATATGGAGCTAATAATGTTAGTATTAATGATGTTGAGACAATTGATATCAACAAACGTGGTGTTAGTGCTAAATATGAAAATAATGAATTCTATGTAGGTAATAATAATTATATTATTGAAAAGCATGTAAAAGTAAAAGAAGTTGAGAGTGAAGGAATTATCATTTATATTGCTTTAGATCATAAGGTAATTGGTTATATTGAATTGACAGATGAAATTAGGGATGCAAGTTTAAGCACTTTAAATAATTTAAAATTGCTAGGTTATAAAATTGCAATGTTAACTGGAGATAATGAGAATGTTGCTAGAAACGTAGCTAATGAACTGAAAATAGATAATTATTATCATAGTTTAACTCCAGTTGAAAAAGTAAAGAAAATTAGAAAGATTAAAAAAGAAAACAACAAAAATAAAGTTATTTTTGTTGGTGATGGAGTAAATGATGCACCTGTATTGAATAATGCTGATATCGGAATTGCTATGGGTGAATTTGGAACTGATGCAGCAATTGAAGTTAGTGACATTGTTTTAATGCATGATGATTTGAATAAATTGCCAGAACTATTTTTAATAAGTAGAAGGACAAGATTTATTGTGTTTGAAAACATCATTTTTGCTCTTTTAATCAAATTCATTGTATTAATCGGTGCTGCTATTGATAAGAGCGGTATTATTAAAATGTGGGAAGGTGTGTTTGCTGATGTAGGTGTTAGTTTAATTGCTACACTTAATGCTTTAAGAGTAATTGGATTTAATTATAATAAGCAATTAATTAGACTAAAGAGGAGACATAAATAATGTATTATGTTGGTGAAATTCTTTCTACGCATGGCATTAAAGGAGAATTAAAAGTGAAAAGTGATTCTTCATTTGATCGCTTTAAAGAAGGGAATATACTTTATGCTGATATCAAAGGAGAATACAAAAAAATAACAATCAACTCACATAGAAAGCATAATGAATTTGAATTAATTACTTTCAATGATTTTACAAATATAAATCAGGTGTTAGATTATGTTGGATGTAAAATCTATATCAAAGAACATGATAGGGCAAAAGATAAGATAGATGTTTATTATGAGGATTTAATTAATTCTAAAATTTATGATGAAGAAAATAAAATTATCGGTGAGGTTAATGATATTATTGAACTTCCTAAAGGAATATTATTAGAAGTATTTAATGGTGATAAAAAAACATTAATTCCTTATGTTGATGAATTTGTGAAAGAAGTTAATGTAAAAGAGAAAAAAATAATTATTCATTTGATTGAGGGGTTGATACCATGGTAATTGATGTTATAACAATCTTTCCTGAGATGTTTGAGGGAATACTAAATAATTCTATTATCAAGCGTGCTATCGAAAAAGAATCTGTAATAATTAATGTTCATGACTTTAGAGAATTTTCTTTAGAAAAGCATAAGAATGTCGATGACACTACTTATGGGGGTGGTAATGGTATGCTTATTGCATGTCAACCTGTTGTAGATTGTCTAAAGTCCATCAGTGGTTATAGTGATGCTTATAAAATAATTACTAGTCCATGTGGTGCGGTTTGGAGTCAAGAAAAAGCTTTATCGATATCAAAAAAAGAGCACATCATTATTGTTTGTGGTCATTATGAAGGAATTGATGATAGAGTAAACAATTACATTGATGAAGAAATATCCATTGGTGATTATGTATTAACGGGTGGAGAGATCCCAGCATTAGCTATTATTGATAGTGTTGTAAGATTAATACCTAATGTTATAACAGAAGGATCACTTATTGATGAATCCTTTACTAATGGATTGCTTGAATATCCTCAATTTACAAAGCCTCAAGTATATGATGGTATAAGTGTACCTTTTGTATTAACAAATGGTAATCATGAAGAAATCAGAAAATATCGTTTATACGAATCACTTCGTAAGACATATAAGAATAGACCTGATTTAATTGATAAATTATATCAAGAGAAAAGAATAGATTCAGAAGAAGAATTTTTTCTTGAATACATAAAAAAGGGATTAAGCTTCGAAGAATTCGATAAGTTGAAAGTTAAGAAGCCAAAAAAGAAAAATAATGCTTGATTAAATAGTTTAGATATGGTAAAATCTTATAGGTTATGTAATAATCCTGCAGATATTCCGCTGTGTTATCTATTAAAAGATATTAAAATTGCATATGAATATTGAAGACAATTTATTGATAAACATTATTTAGAAAGGAAGACAATCATGAGTCAACAATTAATCGAAAAAATTACAAAAGATTACATGAAGAATGATGTTCCTGAATTTCGTCCTGGTGATACTGTAAAAGTATACGTTAGAATTAAAGAAGGTGAAAAAGAACGTCTTCAAGTATTCGAAGGTTTAGTAATTAAAAGACGTGGTGGTGGAATTAGTGAAACATTCACAGTTAGAAAGAACTCTTATGGTGTAGGCGTTGAAAGAACATTCCCAGTACATGCTCCAATTATTAGTAAGATTGAAGTAGTTAGAAAAGGTATCGTTAGACGTGCTAAACTTAATTACATTAGAACTCTTTCTGCTAAAGCTGCACGTATTAAAGAACGTAGAGACTAATCTACAAAAAAATGAGGTGGGGTTAACCCATCTCATTTTTATTTATATTATATTTTATTGTTATTTTAATATTATATTGGTATAATCAAATAAAGATTGAAGAAGAGAAAAAGCGATTATGAAAACTGAAAAAGACAAAAAAATTAAATTATATGATTTTACTATATTTACTGCTACA
Source organism: Bacilli bacterium (assembly GCA_017450215.1). Lineage (GTDB taxonomy): Bacteria > Bacillota_I > Bacilli_A > ML615J-28 > CAG-698 > RGIG3506. The sequence continues at coordinate 41,305 of JAFSVH010000090.1, forward strand.
AGTGTTTTGATTTCATATGCTGTGTTATTAACATTATTTCTATATATGGGCTTTACTAATGAAAAGAATGGCTTTGTAGGCTTTATTATTGCAGGACTTCTATTTTTAAGCCTTGGCTTGATCTTGTGGATGTTTGTTTATATGGCACCATATCTTGATAAAAAAGGTGCGCATCATGGAAAAAAAGTAATATCTATTTACAATATTAAATTTAGAAATGATTATAATATGAGATTTAGAGAAGAACAAATAATAATTGAAGATAAGCTTGTAAAATATGAAAAGCTAGATAAAAAAGAAATAAATAAAATAGTAATTAAAGTTCAAAATACAAAAGCAAATATAAGGAAAGTGAATGAATATTGTAAGATATTTGATATCAAATATTAGGTGATTAGATTATGAGTAAAATAAATAATCGAAAAAAAGAAGAACAAGAAATATTAAAACAAATGGAAGAAGCAATGAAGGATGATGCTAAAGATAGCGATTCATTGGATAAAGAAGTGGAAGAGGATAAACATTCAAAATTAGATTATTTTTCTGGTTTGGATAATAATTATCATTGTCCAAATTGCAATCATGTTTTAAATAGTAGGCATGATGTATGCCCTAAATGTGGTTATCGAGGTTATGTTCCGATGAAACCAAAGGAGACAAGATTCATAAAATTCATCTTATTTGGAATTTTGTTAGCAATTTTTATACTTTATATGATTTTTAGAACTGCTTAATTGAAAAATTAGGCAGTTTTTAAATGTGTGCCGGGCATGGCACTAATCTTACTGGTGAAAGTCCAGTCACGGGTATTTACCGCCAAGTGTAGCGAACCTCAAGCTGTTAGGAGTAATCCTATGGGTGAAGGAAGAGGTGTAGCAAAATCCTTGAGCCTACGAA